>NZ_FQXR01000018.1 GCF_900130025.1 Sporanaerobacter acetigenes DSM 13106
ATGCTAAATTATGCACACGGGTGTGCAGTTTTTTTGGGTGTGTGCACTTTTTAGCGATAAGGTTTTCTTAATAAACAAGCTCTCTATTTTTTAAAAAAATTGTGTTAAAATATAAAATATGAGTGAGTTTTACATAAAGGGGGTGGAGAGAAATAAAACCTAGTAGGGATTTAATTATGGGGTATTGATTAATTTTTTTGTATATCATAAGAAACAATTAATTATTGAGGGGATATAGTATAATTAAAACAAAGGTTGGGGCAAAAAACTAATAAAAAGATAATAAGATATAAATTAAAAGCATGAATTACTATAGTGGGAAATAAGGAGGATCAATTACGATGGATATTATGGAAAAATGGAAAAATGAATATTTAATAGAAGATAGTAAATATGAAAATCATGTGAATTAGTTTATCGAATATTTAAAATCAATTAATAAAAGCAATAGACCAACAAGTATTACGATTGATGATGTAGTGGATTGTATAGGAAGTTATAATAAGAAACAAAAGATAAATACTATTAGTAGCATGGAGAATCATTTAGAAGCCGTTAAGGCTTTTTATAAATATTTAGTTAGTAAGAATTATGCCACTGATATTTTTTCAACAATACATTCATATTTATTAATTAATTATATATAGACCATTAAATTTTATTATTTTAATCAAAAGGATAAATGAGGAGGTAACTTCCCTAGTTATGCGTATTTGCCTTATTTCCTCAGACAACCCATGTGGAGATTATAGTTAGGCTGAAAAGAAAAGACAGTTGAGGGGTTGGAAATAGCGGGATTCAGGGGAGAAAGAAAATGTATATGTTACCTTGGACGGGATTAGAAAATATGGAAGTTTAGATATGAGTCAGTTGGGACTTAGAGTTATAATCCTTACTGGTTTTTTGTTATTGATATAGCTTTATTTGAAAATACATATCTTTAAGATATAATAATAATACAGGCTATACAAATTCTAGAGTAACAAAGCAAGTGGGGGGTGTGGGTTAATTGAGAAGGAAAATATTTGAAAAATGGTTAAAAGAAAATACTAATTTAGCAGATGGTACTATAAATTCATATGGCTCAGCTATAACCACTGTCAGTAATTTTGGGCTAGGAGAAAAAATCATATCAGAAGATATATATGGGGTTAAAGATATTGCAGTATTGAATGAGATAATTAATTTACTTGAATCCTCCGAATTATATATAGAAAAAAATTTAGTGTCAAAAAGAAGGTGGAGTTCTGCTTTAGAACAATATAAACAGTTTACCATGGCTGTTGGGCAAATGGCTAATAGCAATGATTTAGATATAAAAGATACTTTAAATAATACTTATTTAAAACTTGAATTTGAACAGTGGTTGGGCGAACAAATTCAAAGTAATGGAAGTCCGTATTCTCCTCATACACAAAAAGGATACATCTATGCTCTTGAAAAAGCATGTAGTGAAATTGAAAATCTTAATTTAGAAAATGATGACTTATTTACCGTTGGTTCGGTTGATGAATTTAAGAAAATTGATGAGAGGGTAAGAACCAACAAAGATTTTAAACGAGTAAACGAGAAATTTGGTAATGGTCAATTATCTGCAGGGATGATAAAATATGGTGAATTTTTAGCAGAAAGAGAAACAAAGGAAAATTCTCAAGTAGAAGTTAATAATATGCTAGAAAATCAGTATGAATGGACAAGATTTTATGAGGAAACCGCTAAAGCTCTGTTAGAATACAAGGATAATCGATTGGAATTGATGGATGGGATTAGTAAAATATTTAATAAAATTGATATGAAAAATCCTTTAATGAAAAAATTAGCTGATGGTAAGGAAGAAGTTTTGACTGATGTTTGCCCATTTACAGTTTTTGGACTATTCAATAAAGGGATTACAAATAAAAATAGAATATTGATAATGGAAGAACTTGCGGATTTACTTGGTGTCCAAGAGAGTGTACCTACCTCATTTGATGGTATTCCTGTGCTAAATAATATGAAGTCATGGTTCTTTGGTGGTGAGGATCATAGAAAAGAAACTGATATAGATAATTTATGGATGTTGTTCGAGTGCGCAATTAACTTAGCTGATGATTATACAGCAGAAAACAAACATTCATTTATAGAGATATATGATAAAGTAATCAATCAGCATGGTATTCAATGGAATATTACATTTGGGTTATATTGGATTAGGCCATGGGATTATTTAACTTTAGATAATAATACAAGAACTGCTTTGACAGAGAAACTAAAAATAAAAATACCACGTAATTCCGCAAAAAAAATGTGTACAGGAACAGACTATCTCGGTTTGGTAGAGATGATGAAAGAAAAATTTGATGATGAAGATTACCCTGTTCATTCTTTTCCAGAGTTATCCTATAAAGCCTGGAGCGGAGAAATCGAAACTAGGATAGGAGCAACAGTTTCACCCTTTGATATTCCAACTCAAGTAGAATACGAATCTTATACTAAGTCAGATTTCTTATCAGATGTTTTTATTAGCGAAGAAAAATATGAGACCATAAAATCATTGTTAAAAAGAAAAAAGAATCTTATACTACAAGGTGCACCAGGAGTAGGCAAGACATATGTAGCTAAAAGATTAGCTTATTCTATAATGGGGAAAAAAGATGAATCCAAAATAAAAATGCTTCAATTTCATCAGAGCTATGCATATGAGGATTTTATTATGGGCTATAGACCTAATGAAACTGGTTTTGAATTAAAGGAAGGACCCTTCCATCAATTCTGCAAAATAGCATCAGAAAATCTAGATGAGGATTACTTTTTTATTATAGATGAAATTAATAGAGGAAATATGAGCAAAATATTTGGAGAATTAATGATGCTAATAGAAAGTGATAAACGTGGAGAAGAGATAATACTTACTTATTCAGATGAGCTCTTTTATGTGCCAGAAAACTTATATATTATTGGTATGATGAATACTGCTGATAGAAGCTTAGCAATAATAGATTATGCTTTAAGAAGAAGGTTCTGTTTTGTTGAATTGGAACCCGCATTTGAAACAGAAGCATTTAAAAAACACCTTCTATTACAAGGGGCTAGTGAAGATTTAATAAATAAAATAAAGATGAGAATAGGAAGCCTTAATTTAGAGATTGAAAAAGATGTTAATTTAGGTAAAGGTTTTAGAATCGGGCACAGCTATTTTTGTAACTATGTAGATACGGATAAATGGTATGAAGAGGTAATCAAATATGAGATTCAGCCACTTATTAAGGAATATTGGTTTGATGAAGAGGAAAAAGCAAAGAACTATGTTGAAGATTTATTAAGGTGATTGATATGAATGCTAGTCCTAAAATTCCAATAAAAAATATATATTATATGCTTTGTTATGCATGGAATGTACTTGAGCAGTCAGATAATATTTTTTTGGGTAGTGAAAAGTTTGATAATATATATAATCTATTTGCAAGGATCTACATTAATGGGACAAGTAGTTTAATCAAGAGAGGATTCAATAGATACTATATTCAGGAAAATGAAGCAACATCAACTCTTAAAGGGAAGATAAATATATCAGATTCGATAAAGGAACAGACTTTCTACAATGCAAGTATGATTTGTCAGTTTGATGATTTTTCAAAGAATATTAAATTAAACCAGATTATAAAAACTACGATTAATATATTAGTAAAATCACCTCAGCTAGATGATGATTTAAGAAACAAACTATTAAAAATAAGATTACATTTTTCAGATATTCAGGATATTAGGCTTTCTAAGGAATTATTTTCTTCTCTTAGGTATAATAGAAATAATTATCACTATAGAATGCTAATAAATATTAGTGAATTAATCTATTGCGGTTTAATTACCAACGAGGATGATAATGAATTTACATTTTCAGATTTTATAAGGGATAATCAAATGGCAAAGCTTTATGAAAAATTTGTATTAAATTTTTATAAAATTCATCTAGATGAAAATTTATATAAAGTGCATTCTCCTAAACTGAAATGGAATTTAGATGAGGAAATTAGTGAAGAAGAACTATCCCTACTTCCAGAAATGAGAACTGATATAGTAATTGAAGACAAGGTTAAAAATACCCAATTAATAATCGATACTAAATACTATGCACAGACATTGGTTTCAAGTAACTGGACAGATATTGAAAAGGTTCGTACTGCCCATTTGTTTCAAATCTTAGCATATGTAAACAATAGCAATTTTACAGGTGATATAAAAGGAATGTTATTATATCCAACTATAGAAAAAGAGATTAATGCAAACTTTCCAATACTCGGGAAAAGAATAGGAATAAGAACTTTGAATCTTAATACAGAATGGAAAGATATATTGGATAGATTGTTATCGTTGGTAATATAAGATTTAATAAAGATTAATCATGTAAGTTCTCAAAATTAAGTAGAGGAAGGTGGAAAAGGGCAAAAATATAAAATAGGTTATTCATAGAATACTATCTTATTCTACGTCCATGAATTCTTGATAATGATAAGTACTTTAAAAAATCTCTATAATTTATTTCATAATCACGTGAAATACTGAGTAAACAGTGGGAAATATCAAATTAGTAAAAGGGGAAAATATTATGGTATATGATGATAAAATTTTTACTATTATAAATGATTATAGACTTCCAATAAGTAGGGGGGAGCTACCAATAGATATATTTTTGGAAGGCTATTTTAAGGAATATATAGAAGCAATTAAAATAGCTATAAGTAATACTGACAATCGTTTTTTTAGGGATGAATTCTATAATAATCTTGAAAGAGAATTTTATTTAATAGAGGAATTGTGTAATGGTATATTAGAAATTTATCAATTATATGATTCTGCATATATGGTAGAATTATATAAAAAACTTAATGAAGTAATGGGGAAAATTGAAAAGCATTTATATATAAAAGAAATTAAAACGATTAATGATTTTTATAGGATAAGAGTTGAAAATGGAGAAAAATATAGTCGAAAAGATTTATTTCATATACCAATGAGTAAACGGGAATTAATTAGACCGTATAGATATAGTATAGCTGGATATCCATGTTTATATTTGGCGAGTTATATAGAGTTATGCTGGTTTGAATGTGGTATGCCCCAAAAGTTTAGTTTTAGTAAATTTAGATTCAACCCAATTGATAGGGGCACTCTAAAGTTAATAGATTTTTCTATTCAACCATTAGAATTAATTAGTGATGTGGAGATTGGGTATTATAATCACGCAGATAAGAAAGAATTGATTGATAATTATTTAATTAAGTATTTAATTACATATCCTCTTAGAGCAGCATGTTCTGTCAAAGTAAATAATAAAGATAATCCATTTATCGAAGAGTATATTATTCCACAACTATTATTGTTATGGATTAGGCATAATGATAATTTTGATGGTGTAGCATATTTGACTGCTTCAGCAATAGAGGCTGCATATGAATGGAATGCCTTCAATCTTGTATTACCAGCTAAGGATATTAAACAAGAGTATTGTAGCAAATTATCACAGATGTTTGAAATATCAGAACCTGTTAGTTGTGATATTAGTAAGATATTTATAAGTTATTCTTATAAGGTTGAAAATGTAAAGGAATTTTTAAAAGAATTAGAGTATGCATATTTAGAGGGCCAATCGTTTTATTTATATAAAGAAATTATATCACTATGCAAATCCTTCCTATTATTTTATGATTGTATAGTTTCTGAAAAGTATGCTGATGCTGAAGTTTTATATCAAACTATGGATACAATAAATTTATTTGCTAATGTGATAGATGATAATGGAGGAGTTTTTGAAAAGATAGCAATTAAAAAAGCAAAGAATTGGGATGAGCGAATATTAGAAGATAAGGTAACAAAATCTTATAATAATATAATTGAAAAGTTTTCGAAGGATGTGAAACTGATATTGTCAATATTACTTGACAGTTTTTTCTCGCATAGTTCGTTATTAGGCAGCTTGGTTTAGAGATTCATAGTATCTCTGTCTTTTAACCATAGGAGGTAGCCCACCATTGGCAGAGCAAATCCTCCTGTTGTTCCAATAACTGATGAAATAACGCCATATAAGAATCTTAAGTTCTTCAACAGTCATTTCTTTAGTGTTGTAACGATCATAAAGCAGCTCTTCTTTCATTCTGGCCCACATACTTTCACACCTTGCATTGTCATGGCATCTGCCACCATCACTGTTCATACTTTGCTGTATGCCATATTTATTTATTACATTGCGATATTCATTACTGGTGTACTGTGTACCTCTATCAGAGTGAACAATGGCACCCCTAAGTTTAGGATAAGCTTTAAAAGCATTATCAAGAGTATTTACACACAAGGTGGCTTTCATATTTGTATCCATTGAAAGCCCAAGAACTGCTAAATCATAGCAGTCAAAAATTGCAGATACATAAAGTTTACCATCTTTTGCTTTAATTTCTGATATGTCTGTTACAGTCTTTTTAAGAGGCTCAGATGCTCTGAAATCACGCTTAAGAAGATCATCAGATTTTCTGGCTTCGCGGTCAGCTTTGGTTATACCATTAGGTTTACGTTTAGGTTTATGACTAAGACCAATTTCCTCCATAACTCTATAAACAGTACGTTCACTAGGGATATGGACATTTTCAGGATTTTTTAGAAGTAAGGCTTGATGCATACGGATTCTTCCATAGGTATCATTGTACTCATCTTCAGAATTGATTTTTATCATTTCTTCAGCGACAGCCTCATACTTCCAAGGTTTATCTTTATTTGCCAGATAATTATGAAAGCCTTGACGGCTAACTTTAAGCATCCTACAATAAAATGATATTTTACCCTTAATCATGCCGTCATTAGTCTTAATAGCTATAAATCTCATTCGTGAGTTTTTACTGACTTCCGACGGCTGGCGGCGAAAAAAGCGCTTGCTTCCTCTAGAAATTCATTCTCTTCCTTCAAACGTTTGATTTCCTTACTCTGCTCTTTAACTTGCTTTTTTAGGGTCATAAGTTCTTCTGTAAGGGAAAGAGCACTATCAGGAGTGTGTGAACCAGCACCTAAATCAAGTACGCCTTCTTTAGAGGCTTTTACCCATCCGCTTACTGTGCTTGGAGCAATTCCTATTTCTTTTGCAGCTTTATTAATACCAATTTCCTTGGCTAACTTAACTGCCTGGACTTTATAATCCTGGTCATAACGTTTTTGTGCCATGATAAGCACCTCCTTATTCTCTTAATTATATTTTGAATTATACGAGAATAAGGTGTCAACTTTATTTATACAACATCAAACCTGTATTAATGAGTTTATGGGGGTATGTGAAAACAATTCATGACGGTACTACAATAGATAATAATTCTTTTGAATATATTCGGGATTAGTGATTATAAAGTTTAAATTTGTTTGCTTTAAAGGAATTTAGTGGATTTTTTTTAACAAGTGAGTCTAAGTGATGATCCTATTTTGCAAAACCCCTTATTTATGCGTATTGGTATTATCTCTACGTCCTAATCCATTTGGAGACGGTTGTGCTGATAGAGAAGGAATAGGTTAAAATAGCTTGGCTGAGAGGGTTTTGAGTAAATATGTAAGTGTGTTTTTATTCCCCTAGGTGATAAGTTTAGGGGAATTTTTGTTAGGAGGGTCTATTGTGTACGCAAAAAAAACAAATGTTATGTGAAAAGTATACTATTGCTAGATAAAAGGTATTTTTATTCTACTATTGAATAATCATTTGCTATTTTATTGACAATGAGATAAATAAATTTACTATAAGGGTAAATAAATTACTTATATGATAAGAATAATTGCGATATAGGGTAAGAATATTGCAGATACAAGTTGTTTATGGTATACTATCGATAAATTGTTATTACTTAGAGGTGTAAATATGGTAATTAATTATAATAAATTATGGAAGTTACTAATTGATAAAAACATGAAGAAGATGGATTTAAAGGAAGCAGCACATATAGGAACAACGACACTTTCGAGACTAAGTAAAAATCAACCTGTTAGTATGGATGTATTAATGCGCATTTGCAAAGTTCTTAAATGTGATATTGGTGACATTGTAGAATTTACAGAAAAGGAATAACAAAATAATTATTATTTAGGTGATAGAATATGATAAAAGGGATTTCTTTATTTGCTAATGTAGGAATAGCAGAAACATATTTAAGGGATGTTGGAGTAGATATAGTTATAGCTAATGAAATGTTAGAGGAACGGGCAAAATTTTATAAGCACCTTTATCCATCATGTAAAATGATTACTGGTGATATAACGAATAAAATTATATTTGAACAAATAATTAAAGAATCAGAAGAACAAAATGTGGAGTTCATTTTGGCTACCCCACCATGTCAAGGAATGAGTTTAGCTGGTTCTAAGGATCCAGATGATGAGCGGAATTATTTAATTATTTGGGTAGTAAAGGCTATAAAAAGACTTAAGCCTAAGTATGCCTTAATTGAAAATGTTACACAGCAATTAAAAACTCAAATTAGAGTTAAAGGTAAGTCAATAGGGATACCAGATTATATAAAAGCTGAATTAGGGGTGGATTATAATATCAACAAGGATCAAATATTGAATACAAAATATTATGGCGTACCCCAACAGAGAAAAAGAGCAATTATTTTGCTTGCACGTAAAGATACAAATAAGCTTTGGGAGTTTCCTCCTAAAGAAAAAAAGATAGTTACATTAGAAGAAGCTATTGGAGATTTGCCTTCATTAGATCCAGAAGTGCGAGAAAAAGAATATAGGAACTTTTTTCCTGCATTTGAGAAAAAGAAGAGAAAAGGGTTAGCAGTTTCAAAGTGGCATTTTCCACCAAAACATGTTTGGAGAAATGTAGAAGTTATGATGCATACGCCTACTGGTTGTAGTGCTAGGAAAAATCCTGTATATTTTCCCAAAAAACCAGATGGTACCATGGTTGGAGGCGCTCCTCGGACATACATGAGAATGGATTGGGAAAAACCAGCTCCAACTGTAACTAGATATAATAGTACAATTTCATCATTTCAGAATGTTCATCCAGGACGAAAAATAGAAGGAACTAATTTATATTCAGATGCAAGAGTTTTAACTATTTTAGAATTATTAAGAATAACAACTCTACCAGATGATTGGAATATTCCAGAATGGGCAAGCATTCCGTTAATAAGAGATGTAATTGGAGAAGGGATTCCACCATTAGCAGTAAAAAAGATTGTAAAACAATTGGACATAAAATAGTAAACATAGAGAGGTAGAATAAAAATGAAAGCATTATCATTATTTGCTAATGTAGGAATTGCTGAAACATATTTAGAAGAGATAGGAATAGATGTAGTTATTGCAAACGAATTGATAACGGAGAGAGCAAACTTTTATAGGCATCTTTATCCTAATTGTAATATGATAGATGGGGATATAACAGACGAAAGTATATTTAATCAAATTATTGAAAACTCTCAAAAAGAGAAAATTGATTTGATAATTGCAACACCCCCATGTCAGGGTATGAGTATTGCTGGTGATATGAATCCATATGATGAAAGAAATAGCCTGGTTAAATATGCAATAGATGCTGTTGATATACTAAAACCAAAATTTGTATTTATTGAAAATGTAGTTCAACAATTAACAACACCAATTGAATACAATGGTGTAGAAATTATGATACCAGACTATATTAAAACTCGTTTAGGTAAACAATATTATATTAATCAAGAAAAAATTATAAATACGATGGACTATGGAATTCCTCAAATGAGAAAGAGATCAATAATATTACTTTCGCGAAAAGATACAGGTATTAAGTGGGAATTTCCAAAAAAAGAAAACAAGGTAATTCTATTAGAAGAGGCTTTAAAAGGTATACCAGACTTATGGCCAATTATTAGAGAAAAAGAATATAGAAATGTATTACCATCAAACACAGAAGAAGCATTAAGTTTCCATAAGTGGCATAAGCCTCCACATCATGTTTGGAGAAATGTGGAATGCATGTTATATACCCCCACAGGCAATACGGCATTTGACAATATAAAACATTATCCAAAACGAAAAGATGGAGAAAGAATAAGTGGATATAATACAACATATCACAGAATGTATTGGAACAAACCAGCACCAACAGTGACAAGATATAATGGAATAATAGGATCTCAAAATAATGTACATCCAGGTAGACCATGGAAAAAAGATAAAAATGGTGATATGATGTACACTAATCCTAGAGTACTAACAATCTATGAATTAATGATTGTTTCTACTTTACCTTTTGATTGGAATATCCCAGAATGGGCTTCCAATAATTTAATTAGGCATGTAATAGGTGAGGGAATACCACCTTTACTAGTAAAAAAAATAATTGAACCAATATTAAATATTAAAGGAGTATAAAATATGTCAAATGAACTACAAAGAATACATGATAAAATAAATTATGAAACCAATGTAGTGGACCCCAAGACAATTGCAATATTATTAAAGGCTGTGGAAATGAATCAGCCTCTTTCATATGAAAGGGGAAGAGATGAAATTTTTCCTAATGCTAGGTCTGAGGCAGGAATGCAATGGGATCCAACAAAACCTGATACGCATGCCTCAGGAACATTGGAACAATATTGTCTTGTTAATGCTACAGAAGATAGAACTATAAATATCTCAGATTTAGGCTATCGTTTTTTATCGTGTTTTGATGATGCCTATAATATAAAGGTTCAAGAAAATTACTACAAGACAGTTTTGCTAGAAATGATATTTAGTTGGGTAGTATTAGAACATGGACGAAACATTCATCCTGGTAGAATGCTATTTAAGTTAATGCTTGATCCAGATCTCAATGGATATCATACAAGTAATGAATTTGCATTATGGACAAGTGATGAATGTGCAATGACTGACTCAGATTATGATAATATTAAGCAACTAATATTAAATTATAGAAAAAATGCAGTAGAAGTAAAGCAAAAAAAGGCAGAAGTATTTTTACGACCATTTGCTAACTCATGGGGATTATTTGATAGAACTATAAATAATGGAGTTTATACATTTAGAATTAGAGAAGATGTACTTCCTCTAGTGAAACAATTTTTCATTTGTGTAAATATAGAAGATTACCCAGAAACTAACGATAGCGAGAATGTTGATAAAATGAAAAGATTAACAGGTGGTACAAATACCCTTCTTTATGGCGTGCCTGGTTCAGGAAAGAGTCATACGATAGAAACTGATTATTGTAAAGACTTTAGTCAAATGGAACGTGTTGTCTTTCACCCTGATTATATGAATACAGATTTTGTAGGACAAATTCTGCCGACAGTTAAAGGTGAAGGCGATGAGAAAGAAATAACTTATGATTTTACACCAGGACCGTTTACTAGAGTATTAAAGAAGGCAATAAAAAATCCTAATAAATATTTCTATTTAGTTATTGAGGAAATTAATAGAGGAAATGCACCCGCAATTTTTGGAGAGATCTTTCAATTGTTGGATAGAGAATTTGATGGGACAAGTTCTTATAAGATAACTAATTATAATATAGCAAGTGAAGTTTTTGGGAAAAAAGAAACACCAATTTATATCCCATCAAACTTAAATATTTTAGCAACGATGAATACTGCAGATCAAAACGTATTTACTTTAGATACTGCATTTCAAAGAAGATGGAATATGAAAATGATAGAAAACGATGTAACAAAAGCAAAGCATGCCAAGATAAATATTTTGGATACATCTATAACTTGGGAAAAATTCAATACCGTTGTTAATGAACAAATAGTTACTAGTGGAGCAACCACATTATCATCAGAAGATAAGCGTTTAGGGGCATATTTTGTAACAGAAGATGTTCTTAAATATTATTCTATGGATAAAGATAAAGATAAAAATGAAATAACGGAGAGATATGGTATTGAATCAGATGACACTGAAAAACTGGAGAAGGTAATTAAAGATTTAAACTCTAGATTTGGAGATAAAGTTATTAAATATTTATGGGATGATGCGTTCAAATTTAGTAGGGATGATTTATTTGAATCAAACTATAAGAACTTGGAAAAAGTATTAGACGACTTTAACAGGTTTGATGGTGATATAAGATTTAATGTATTCAATCAAGATATTAAAGATAATTTATTCTCAAAAGATAAAATAGAGGAAACTAGAAATGAGTAATGAGTTTAAAGAAGTTACTTTATCTAAGCCTTTGAGTGAATACTGTAGAAATGCTACCAATCGAGAAGGAGACACATTTGTTGGGATTAAGTCTGAAATCATAGGGGATAAACATGAGGTAAATGTGTATTTTCCAATTGGTTATAAAATATCTGAAAAAGAAGAGGATGTCAGGGATGAAATTTTAGACCTAATCAGTGTACTCCAAGCTTATAATGATAAACAATCAAGGGTGTCTCAAATTACGGCAGATCAAGTCCTGAAAACTGTAAGGTTTCCAGTTCAAGCATACTTTAGGGTTATCCACTATTATTTACAAAATGATTACTATAAAGAAAATGAAGAAGTATATGTACCTGGCACATCTGGACCAGTTAACATGAGAGAAACAATAAACAAGATTCAACCTATTGTTCAAAAGTCGGGTTTTGTATTTCCAAATTTAATGGTTCGAAAAAATAGTGATACAGACAAGCACCTAATAACTGAGATTAACAAGTATTGTGTTTATGAAAGTTTTATAAAAATGGGATGGATTTATCATTTTAAACTTCCACAACCAGCTGAAGTGAAGAACCCTAATTTAAAGGTATATAAGAGTGTATTGCAACAAAAGCTTGAGAACGCTAATAACGATACCCTTAAGCAACTATTCCAAAGCATGTTAGCAATAATAGACTTTAGAAATAGTGCAGATGATCCAGAAGAGTTTTACTTTGGAACGAATAACTTTGAGTATATATGGGAAAAATTAATTGATGAAACTTATGGTATTAAAGAAAAAGATTATTATTTTCCGAGAACAACCTGGAGATTAGACTTTGGTGAAAGGCATAATCCAGCCTTAGAACCAGATAGTATCATGGTTACTAATGAGCACATTTGTGTATTAGATGCGAAATATTATAAGTATGGACACTCTGGTAAACCTAGTGATTTGCCAAGGTCAACATCTATTAATAAGCAGATAACTTATGCTGAATATATAGCTGAAAACAGCAAGTTCGAAAAAGAGCGTGGAGAAGGTAAAGATGTATTAAATGCATTCCTTATGCCTTTTAGTAAAGCAAATAATATTTTTGGAACGAGCGATAATTATTTCTCTATAGGAGAGGCAGTGGCAGGATGGAAACATTCTACTAGGGATTACGAGCGTGTTCAAGGTATACTTGTAGATGTGAAAACATTAATAGCTAACTCTACTAGACCTAATAGACAAGAGATAAAAAATCTATCCAAAGCAATAGAAGAAAGCTTAAAAAAGAATAAAGATATGGAGAGTGAAAGATGAGAATTATCTATCACTCTCCTTTTTTATGTCTATATCTTCTTTGTGAAACGGCATTAGTACAATAAACGCAACAGTATTTTTTTATTGAATTAGTTTTAGAAACAAGAAAAAACTGACCACAATTAATGTTTTGACAGGCCCTATAAGATGCTTGTCTTGAGTCTAAGTAAAATAATGAAAGGTACATAGCAGATAACAAAGAAGGAAGATTCCAGTTAGGTTGCATAGTTTCTACATTATAAACCGGTCTAATTTCTGACAAATGATAGTTAAGTTCTCTTTCAATTAAGAATTTAGATATTTTAAATAAAGCATCATGCAAGTATATATTTTCTTCGGATTGAATCTTATCATAAACTTCATCTGCAAAAGGCATATCTAAAGATATCAAGTCAAGATTAACTGAGGAAATCTGTTTTATAAAATGAAATAAAAACTCAATTGCTAATTCTTCATCCTTAGTAAAAAGAGAATTCTTTATTACATACGCTTTAAATATCTGTTTTGTAAAACCCATATGAGGATTGTCATCTTCTAGAATTTTATCATAATCACTTATTATGATGTCATAATTTCCGCTTTCCAAAAGAGAGTCCTGACATCTATATGCTATGTCTTTCCCACCATCATTTCTTGGTACATGAACTATATTATCCCCTTCTATAAGATTGGTTTTAGTGGCATTTTTAATATTATTTAAAAATGAATTGTGAATTGATTCATATACAGTTTCATCGTTAATTTTTATTTCTCGATCTTCTTTAAGTAATAAAAACAGTGCTGAGTCTAAGAACTTCTTGTAATTAACTTTACTGGTGTTTTGGGCATTTAATAAGTTTATTAAGGCTTCAAGATTATCTTTTAAGTATATTATATCTTCTACATTTACATTTACATATTGATCATAACCACTTAAATCAAATAAAAACCCATACTTATTAAAAAACGACATGACAGAGTTTATGTCGTTTTTTTTTATGCCTAAAAACTCACCTAAAATATTGTTCTTATCATTAGCTCTTTGCCTTCTTATTTCTTTTAAACCTTCACCATAGATATAAGCAGCTCTAAATTTTTTTGAAATGTCATTTCTAACTACTAGGCTCTTGGTTTTATTTCCAGTATTTAAGTTAACAACCTCATTGTAGTCAGTGACACATTTACAGCTTTCAAAAACAAATGCACTCTTAAAAGTATCAGAAATAGTCATGAACACATCCTCCCAAACAATAATTGATAAATATAAAATAATTAATTACTTTAACAATATTATACCACAAATTACTAACGTAGGTAATTACTAAAAAAATAAATAATGAGATATTAAGGCTATTCTAATTGTCATTAAAAAAATGAGACAATATATTCAGAAAGAAAACTAGTGAAATCTTTATCTAGTTATTTTTTCTATGACTAGGGAGGTTGTTAGTCTCCAAAAAAATATCGAATGCCTGATTTGCAATAAGGGCAGAGGATACATATTGTTTCACAATATCCATAAGGATAGTTGTGTTGCAATAGAAGTACCCTTACCTTATTGCGTCTACTTTTAGGGTCTGTGTACTTCTTTTAAGGCACAGGCCTTATTTGTATCCTTTGCCACCAGTGCAGTCTGGTGGAAAGGAGCATTTTCATGTCAAGAAACTACAAGACGAGTAAGAAAAATCGTGTTAACTACATTTATTATTCAGCTAATGGACAAACAGTAGAAGTCAAACCAAACCAAGAAGGTGTAACAGATACAATAATTGCTACACTTCATAAAATGGACGACTTAGAGGTAGATGCTAACCGCCGTGAGGCTTATCACGCTCCAGTTCATTTTGATTCATATCAAGGCAAAGATGAAGAGGATGTGGCTGAGCGCAATTCTTACCTTATTGATCCTACATCTAATCCAATGGAAAGCATAATCCAGTCTATAGAAGAAGAAGAGCATGAGAAGAAGTTAGACAAGCTAAGGATAGCAATTGAAACTTTAAAACCCCAACAGAAGGAATTAATCCAAAAGGTATTCTATGAAAAACGTACTAATGTTGATATTGCAAGGGAAGAAGGTGTTTCTGAAACGGCTATTAGAAATCGACTAAAAAGAATTTATGAAAATCTTCGTAAAAAAATCTAAAAAAGGGGGTTCGATACCCCTAGATTTTTTGCATATGGATAGAGGGATAAAAAAGAAACCTCGGAAAGGGGCGAGAACTATGAACTTAAAGCATAAGGTATGTGTTAATATTACGGATCCTAGTGGCAACCCTTCACCAGTTATTAAGAGTGGTACAATGCAGATTCGTAAAAGGTTATTGAATTTTCTTTTTGGCGAAAAAGTAAATGTACTTGTTCTTTCGCCAGGTGATTCAGTTGAAACTGTGGAAATTCGTGAACTTAAGGGAGGTGAAGCCAGTGAGTAAAATTAAACTGTTGGTTGATGTGGCTGAAGATATGCACTCTTTAGCTGATAGCATACAAGCTGTCTGTGATGCAATGCTAGGTGATGAACTTCTTGATGATAATAAACAGACTACAGCTATTAAAGATAAAGAAGTTAAAAAGAAAGAAAAGCCAACTGTTAAGGAAATTAAGCTTGAAGATGTAAGGGCAGTTCTTGCAGAAAAAAGTCAAGCTGGAATGACTGCCAAAGTACGAGAAATCATTCAGAAGCATGGTGCAGAAAAGTTAAGTGAAATAGAACCTAAATACTATGCTGATATTTTAAAAGAGGCGGAGGGACTTATAAATGAGTAGCCATGCAATACTTTCTGCATCTGGATCACATAGATGGCTTAATTGTATGCCATCTGCGAGATTAGAACTTGAATTTGAAGATAAAGAAAATACAGCTGCGGCGGAAGGCACTGCTGCTCACGCCCTATGTGAACATAAACTTCGTAAGGCACTTAAAATGAGGAGCAAAAGGCCTACTTCAAGTTATGACTCTGATGAGATGGAACAGTACACAGATGATTATGTAGATTTTGTAATGGAGCAACTAGAAATTGTAAAACAAAGTTGTAAAGACCCTTTGGTGCTTATTGAACAGAAATTGGATTTTTCCTGTTATGTGCCACAGGGGTTTGGGACAGGGGATTCAATTATTATTGCTGACGAGAAGCTTCATGTAATTGACTTTAAATATGGTATGGGAGTTTTAGTAGATGCAGTAGAAAATCCACAGATGAAGCTGTATGGGCTAGGTGCTTTGGAAATCTATGATAGCCTTTATGACATCAAAGAGGTGTCTATGACTATATTCCAACCACGCAGAGAAAATATCAGTACATGGACAATTCCAGTAGAAGAACTTAAATCTTGGGCAGAAAACGAACTAAAACCAAAGGCTATTTTAGCAATTAATGGTGAAGGAGATTATATTCCTGGCGAATGGTGCACTTTCTGCAAAGCATCAGCAAAATGCCGTGCAAGGGCAGAGGCAAAATTAGAACTTGCAAGGTGTGAGTTTAAGCTTCCACCACTTTTAACTGATATGGAGATAGAAGAAATTCTTCATAAGATACCAGACCTTACTAAATGGGCAAATGAAATTATTGCATATGCTACAGATTCAGCTGTTAATCACGGTAAACAATGGAATGGATTTAAGGTGGTGGAGGGCCGTTCTAATCGTAAATATAAAGATGAAGAAGCTGTGGCAAATGTAGCTAGGGCAAATGGATATAGAGATATCTATCGTCAAAGTCTTATTACAATTACAGAAATGCAAAAATTAATGGGCAAGAAACAATTTGAAGAAGTTTTGGGTGGTCTTATATATAAACTACCTGGAAAGCCGACATTAGTTCCAATTACAGATAAGAGGCCGGCTATGAATATATCAAATGTAAATGATGAGTTTAATAAAATAATGGAGGATGAAGATTATGATAAATCAAAATAAAACTAAAGTTATTACAGGTACGAATACTCGTTTAAGCTATTTCCACGGCTGGGAGCCAGTATCAATTAATGGAGGTGCTGAAAAGTACAGTGTGTCAGTGCTTATTCCGAAATCAGATACAGAAACCATAAATGCTATTAATAAAGCAGTAGATGCAGCAATTGAAGAGGGAATCCATAAGTTTGGTGGTAAAAAGCCAAATAAAGCTGCCATAAAACTACCTTTACGAGATGGAGATGTGGAGCGTGAAGATGAAGCATACAAAGGACATTACTTTGTAAATGCCAATAGTACAACCCCACCTCAGATTGTGGATAGAGCAGTTAAGCCTATACTTGACCGTAATGAGGTATATAGTGGTTGCTATGCAAGGGTTTCTTTAAATTTCTATGCTTTTAATAGTAATGGCAATAAAGGTGTGGCCTGTGGGTTAGGTAATATTCAAAAAATAAAAGATGGTGAGCCTTTAGGTGGTAGAACAAATGCAGCTGATGACTTTACTACTTTGGAAGACGATGACTTTTTAAAATAGAAAGTAAATAACTATAAGACAAGGTGGTAGAGGATATTCTTCTACCCCTTGTTTCTTTTGAAAGGATGATAATTATATGAAAACATTGTCCATTGATATTGAGACATTTTCCAGTATTAATCTTCAAAAGTCTGGTGTTTATCGTTACGCAGAGAGCAAAGATTTTGAAATTCTACTGTTTGGATATTCGGTAGATGGAGGAGAAGTTCAGGTAGCTGATCTTGCAAGAGGAGAGAAAGTTCCAAAGGAGATAATAAATGCTCTTATTGATGATTCGGTTATTAAATGGGCTTTTAACTCACAGTTTGAAAGAGTCTGCTTATCAAGGTGGCTTAGGTTACCTACAGGAACTTATCTTTCTCCGAAATCTTGGCATTGCACTCTTGTTTGGTCAGCAACTTTAGGACTTCCATTATCCCTTGTAGGAGTAGGAGCAGTGCTTGGTCTTGAAAAGCAAAAATTATCAGAGGGGAAAAACTTAATTAAATATTTTTGTATTCCTTGCTCTCCAACAAAATCAAATGGCGGCCGTACTCGTAATCTTCCACAGCATGACTTAGAAAAATGGGAGTTATTTAAAGAATATAACAAGCGTGATGTGGAAACGGAACTCGCAATACAAGATAAGCTATCAAAATTTCCTGTGCCAGATGCTGAGTGGCAGAATTATCAGTTAGACCAGATAATTAATGACCGTGGCATTGCTCTTGATATGGATTTTGTAAGACAGGCAATTTCATGTGATGAAAAATTCAAAACAGAAAATCTTGAAAAGGCAAAGGAACTAACAGGTCTTGAAAACCCAAATTCTCCTTCACAATTAAAAGAGTGGCTTTTTGAAAAAGGGGTAGAAACAGACTCACTTTCCAAGGAAGTAGTTTCAGAGTTACTTGAAGAGGCAGAAGGGGAAATACATGAGGCACTTTCTATTAGACAGAAACTTGCAAAAAGTAGTGTAAAGAAATATACGGCAATGGAAAATGTGGTTTGTAGTGATAATAGAGCTAGGGGTTTAATTCAGTTTTATGGTGCAAATAGAACGGGCAGATATGCTGGAAGGCTTATACAGGTGCAAAATTTACCTCAAAACCATTTACCTGATTTAAAAGAGGCTCGTACTTTAGTTAAAACAGGAAATCTTATAGCTTTGGATTTACTGTATGACAGCATTCCTAATGTACTATCAGAATTAATAAGAACAAGTTTTATACCAAAGAAAGGAAGTAGGTTTATTGTAGCTGACTTTTCTGCAATTGAGGCTCGTGTTATTGCTTGGCTTGCAAATGAAGAGTGGAGAATACATGTATTTGCAGGTGGTGGAGATATTTACTGTGCTTCAGCATCACAAATGTTTAATGTTCCAGTAGAGAAAAATGGTATTAACGGACACTTAAGGCAGAAGGGTAAAATAGCAGAATTGGCTTTAGGCTATGGCGGTTCAACAGGTGCATTAAAAGCAATGGGAGCAGTTCAAATGGGACTTTCTGAAGAGGAATTACAACCATTAGTAAATGCATGGAGAGAGTCAAATCCTAATATTACAAAGTTGTGGTGGGGTGTGGATAAGGCAGTTAAAAGGGCTATAAAAGGTAGAACTACTACATCAACCCATGGCATTCAGTTTACTTACCAGAGTGGAATTCTCTTTATAAAACTACCAAGTGGTAGGCAACTTTCCTATGTAAAACCTCGTATTGGTGAGAATAGATTTGGGGGAGAATCTGTTACCTATGAAGGTGTTGGTGGAACAAAGAAATGGGAGAGAATAGAGAGTTATGGGCCCAAATTTGTAGAAAATATTGTACAAGCAATTAGTCGTGATATTTTAGCCGAATCAATGCTTAAGCTAGAGACTCAAGGATACGAAATCGTTATGCATGTCCATGATGAGGTAATAATAGAAATTCAAGATGAGAAGTCTTCAGTGGAAGAAGTATGTAAAATAATGAGCCAAACTCCATCATGGATAGAGGGATTACTTCTTAATGCTGATGGCTTTGAATCTAAGTTTTATAAAAAAGAATAAGAAGATTTTAATTTAAGGGGTTCGATTGTTTCAGATTTTTTGCATATAGGTAGAGATACAATTCTCGGAACTATATGATAGGAGGTTTTCTTATGAAAGAATTGATACCCAAGGATGAATATGGAATCTTTGCTGACACAAAAGATACTGCAAGAGTAGATAGTTTATTTGTGGCAGAGTTCTTTGAAAAACAACATAAGCATGTTTTGCGTGATATTGCAAAAATCACTGAGCCCAAATCTGGACTTAGTAAAAAATTCACTAAGTCCAATTTTGAGCTGACCTATTACAAAGACAGTACTGGAAGAAAGCTACCTTGTTATGCCATGACTCGTGATGGCTTTACTATATTAGTTATGGGATATACAGGACAAAAAGCAATGCATTTTAAAGAATTATATATCCGAAGATTTAATGAGATGGAGGAATTCATTAAATCTTTAGTTTCTGCTCGTAAGGAGTTCCCATTATTAACAGAAAACATAAAACTACTTCACGAAAATCCGAAGCCTTATCACTTCAGCAACGAATGCGATATGATTAATCGAATTGTAATTGGAATGTCTGCAAAGCAGTTTAGGCTTGCAAACGGTATAGAAAAAGGAAAGAGCATTAGACCATATTTAAATGATGAGCAAATCAGTATGATTGAGACTTTGCAAAGGGTTGATATTGGATTATTGGTATCAGTGCCAGATTATGAACAGCGTAAACGCTATCTTGAATGGTACATTACAAAAATGAAGGACAAGGATATATAGAAGGGGGAAAGCCAATGTTTTATGTAAAAGAAAAGCTTACTGAAACTGTGGAAATATCAGTTGAAATTAATGATGAAAACGTGTACTGCACATGCCCATGTTGTGGTTGCGAGGTAAATGTTGATCTTTCAGAATTATTGAGTGATGGAGTTAGTGATTTATATGGTACTAGTGTTTACTGTAAGGAATGTAGTGAAACACTAACGAGAAAATTATGGAGGGAATAGTCATGAGTATAAATAAATTTAACCCTGAAGGTTACTATGATCCAACAGCCTATGAAGCACTTACAAATATTATTGAGAATGAGAAGGCAGAGAAAAAAGCTGCCTTCAGGCCACTTGTGTATATCTGTTCTCCCTATTCTGGAGATATTGAAATGAATATAAAAAAGGCTCGTACTTTTTGTAGATTTGCCATAGAGAAAAACTATATACCTCTTGCTCCACATCTACTTTTTCCACAGTTTATGGATGATGATGATTCTAAAGAAAGAGAACTTGCAATGTTTATGAATATGGTCTTACTTGGGAAATGCAATGAACTTTGGGTATTTGGTAGTACCATATCAAATGGGATGGTACAGGAAATTGAAAAGGCAAAGAAACGAAAACAGTTAATCAGATATTTTAATGAGAAGTTAGAGGAGGTTTCGGAATGATTAAATTCACTTTATATACAGCAAATTGCACTGGTAATCTTTCAAACTGTCTATATCCCAACAAGGTGGTAATCACGGATAAGGAATCTATGATAGAAGCTATCAAGTTTGACCACGTTACAGCAGAATTTAAAGATAATTACCGTAGTAATGCTAATTTCATAAAAGCAGATAATTTAGCACTCGATTGTGACAATGACCACTCAGATGATCCAAAGGACTGGATAACCTCAGTTGATGTGGCCACTACATTTCAAGGTGTTTCATTTGTAGTTGCCTACAGTAGAAACCATATGAAAGAGAAAGGGGGTAAATCCCCTAGACCAAGATTTCATGTATATTTTATGACTATGGCAATAACAGATGCAGATGAATATGCCAATTTAAAAAAGGAAATAGCATCAATATTTCCATACTTTGATAGAAATGCCCTTGATAGTGCAAGGTTACTATTTGGAACTCATAATGCTGAAGTTGAGTTTTATGATGGGAATAAAAGCATTACAGAATTTCTAGAAGAGTATGCTTTTGAAAACTGGGATATGGAACAGGAGCAAGTACCAGAGGGAAAGAGAAATAGCACAATGTCTCATTATGCTGGAAGGATTATAAAACGCTTTGGAGATACAGATGATGCTTATGAGCTTTTTCTTAAAAAGGCAGAAAAATGCAGTCCACCACTTGATGATAGTGAATTAAAGCAGATATGGAGTAGTGCTGTTAATTTTGGAAAGAGAGTGGCAACACAGGAAGGATATATTCCACCAGAGGATTACAACTCTGATTTAGTACTAAAGCCTGATGATTTCTCGGATGTAGGACAGGCGGTTGTACTTGCAAGAGAATACAAAGAAGTCCTTAGATACTCACCATCAACAGATTATATAGTTTATAACGGTAGCTTTTGGGAAGAGTCGAAACCTAAAGCTCAAGCTGCGGCACAGGAGTTAACCACTAGGCAGCTTGAAGAAGCAGAGACAGAGATGGAAAAAGTTATGGCTGAGATGGTTAAAAACGGAGCAATAGATTTAATTGTAGCAATGGGAGAGAAAAAGGCAAAGGATGTTTTTAACGATGAACAAATGAGGTCTTTTAATAAATATGAAAATGCTATGGCTTATAGGAAGTATGCTATTAAACGAAGAGATTCTAAATATATTACTTCATCATTAAAAGAGGCACACCCAATGCTTGAAATTGAACCTAAAGATCTTGATGCAGATGGTTTTTTATTAAATACACCAACAGCCACCTATGATTTGAGAAAAGGCATAAATTCAATGATGGAGCCTGATTCTTCACATTTTATAACAAAGCAAACAACAGTAGATCCAAATGATATAGGTGCTAGTAAATGGGAAGATGCCTTAGATACATTCTTCTTAAAAGATAAAGATTTAATAAATTATGTGCAAAGAATAGTAGGGCTTTCAGCCATTGGCAAAGTTTATGTAGAAGCTTTAATTATAGCCTATGGTGAAGGAAGGAACGGTAAATCTACCTTTTGGAATGTAATAGCTAGGGTTCTAGGAAGCTACAGTGGAAATATATCGGCAGATATTCTTACTGTAGGATGTAGAAGAAATGTAAAGCCAGAACTAGCTGAAGCCAAGGGAAAGAGACTTCTTATTGCAGCTGAGATGGAAGAAGGGGTAAGGCTTAATACTTCTAATATTAAACAGCTTTGTTCCACTGATGAAATCTATGCAGAAAAGAAATATAAAGACCCTTTTGGATATACCCCAAGTCATACTTTAGTTTTATATACCAATCACCTACCTAAGGTGGGTGCGATTGATAAAGGAACTTGGAGAAGGCTTATTGTAATTCCCTTTGAAGCAAAGATAGAAGGTAGTAGCGATATTAAAAATTATGCAGACTACCTCTATGAAGAAGCGGGGGGTGTAATTCTCACTTGGATAATAGAGGGTGCGGAAAAGGTAATAAAAGACAATTATAATATTGAACCACCTAAAAAGGTGAAGGATGCAATAAAGACCTATAGGGAAAACAATGACTGGCTAGCCCATTTTCTAGATGAGTGCTGTGAAATAGATGAAAGCTTTATAGAAAAATCGGGAGAGGTTTATGAAGAATATCGTGCGTTTTGTATCAGAACTGGAGAATTTGCTCGAAGTACAACTGATTTTTATACAGCTATAGACTCAGAAGGCTTTGAAAGGAAAAGGACAAAGACAGGAAATATAATTAAGGGTTTAAAACTAAAGTCAGAATTCCTGTAACAGTGTATTTTACTTAAAGGTGTAGGTCGTAGAAGGTCATATATATAACTTTTCTATAGGCTATAAAAAATAGTATATATATAAAGTTATATATATACCCTCCATTGACCTTCACCCTTATATATATTTGATGAATAGAAGGTGTAAAAATGCAGGAAAAACAAATAGAACAGAAATTGATAAAGGAAGTAAAAAAGATGGGAGGTATTTCTCCGAAGTTTGTATCTCCTGGATTTGATGGGGTACCAGACAGATTAGTTCTTTTACCTGACGGAAGATTGGCATTTGTAGAACTAAAAGCACCAGGTAAAGCTTTAAGACCACTCCAATTAAAAAGAAAAAAGCAGCTAGAGGGTTTAGGTTTTAAGGTTTATGTAATAGATGATGTCATTCAGATTGGAGGGATTCTAGATGAAATACAATCCTCATGACTATCAAAGCTATGCTACTAAATTCATATTGGATAATCCAATTTCAGCAGTACTGCTAGATATGGGTTTAGGTAAGAGTGTTATAACTCTTAATGCCATATTTGACCTTTGCCTTGATAGTTTTGAGATTTCAAAGGTTTTAGTTATTGCACCTTTAAGGGTTGCGAGAGATACATGGCCTTTAGAAATAAAAAAGTGGGATCACCTTAAAGGACTTACTTACTCTGTAGCTATAGGTAATGAAAGGCAAAGGAAAATGGCCCTTATGGAGAAATCAAATATCTATCTTATAAATCGTGAAAATGTGGATTGGCTAATAAATGAAAGTGGTATGCCATTTGACTATGACATGGTTGTAATCGATGAATTATCATCCTTTAAATCTCATCAAACAAAGAGATTTAAAAGCCTATTAAAAGTAAGGCCCAAAGTAAAACGTATTGTTGGGCTAACAGGAACTCCAAGTAGTAATGGCTTAATGGATCTATGGGCAGAGTTTAGACTTCTTGATATGGGTGAAAGGCTAGGAAGATTTATTACACATTATAGAAATAATTTCTTTGAACCTGATAAACGGAACGTGCAGATGATATTTAGTTATAAGCCAAAGGCTGGTGCTGAGGATGAAATTTATCGTCTTATTTCAGATATTACTATTTCTATGAAAAGCACTGATTATTTAAAAATGCCAGAATGCATTATAAATGAAGTTCCTGTGATACTTTCTGAAAAAGACCAAAAAGCTTATAACAGTTTAAAAAAAGATTTAGTTTTATCTCTTGAAGGTGAGGAAATTGATGCTGTAAACGCAGCGGCCCTATCAAACAAACTTTGTCAAATGGCAAATGGGGCAGTCTATGGTGAAGATAGAAAGGTGTTAGAGGTGCATGATAAAAAACTAGATGCCCTTGAAGATTTAATTGAAGCCGCTAATGGAAAACCAGTACTTGTGGTTTATTGGTTTAAGCATGATTTAGAAAGGATTAAGAAGCGTTTTAGTATTCGTGAAATAAAAAGTACTATAGATATTAAAGATTGGAATAATGGTGAAGTTCCGGTAGCCGTAATTCATCCAGCATCTGCAGGGCATGGACTTAATCTTCAGGCTGGCGGTTCAACTTTAATATGGTTTGGGCTTACTTGGAGTTTAGAACTTTATCAACAAACCAATGCAAGACTATGGAGACAAGGACAAAAAGAAACTGTTGTTATTAACCATATTATTGCCAAAGGAACTATTGACGAAGATGTGATGAAGGCACTAAATAAAAAGGAAGTAAGTCAAGAAGCGTTACTAGAAGCCGTGAAAGCTAGAATAGAATAAGGGGGACTTTAAGTGAATAACTGTTTTGCTTATAAAAATAGAGAGTGTATAGCTTTAAAAGAAACTAAGTGTAAAGACTGTAACTTTTATAAAACAAAAAAAGAAGTTGAAGAAGGAAGAAGAAAGGCCATTGAAAGAATAAAAAGTTTAGATAAAGAAACTAGGGAGCATATAAACGAAACCTACTATGATGGTAAACTGGGGGTGTAGCCTATGAATGCTAAGGAATATTTATCTCAAGCTATGTGGCTTGATAAGATGATAGATAATAAAATAAGACATAAGGAAAGTTTGGAAGCATTGGCTGAAAGAGTCTCCGTAGATTTTTCAAGGGAGAAAGTATCTGGTGGAACTGGCAGTACAACTCCTATGGAAGATGCTGTAGTTAAGTTAATAGATTTAAGTTACGAGATAAATGATGATATAGATAAACTAGTGGATTTAAAAAGAGAAATACTAGAAACTATAAGCCTTGTAGAAGATTATAGATATAGATCAGTTCTTGAAATGAGATATATTAATGGACTAAAATGGGATGATATAGTAAAATACTCAGGCTATGATAGAAGATATCTTTTAAAATTACATGGAAAAGCTTTAATAGAAATAGAGAAGATTATAAAAGAGGACACTAAAAGACACTAGAAGACACCTAACATATGTGCTATAGTATAAGATGTAAAGGTATAGAAAATTATTAAGAGCACCATATGCTGTTTGAATAGGCCAAGGTTATATCGAATCGATTCCAAGGAAACGCAGCATTCTTGAATACAAGCCCTTAGGGAGGAAACTCTCAGGGGCTTTTTCTATGCCCATTTTTAATGGAGGTGCTTTATGATTAAATGTATATCATGTAAATTTGTTAAGGAAGATAAAGCTGCATCGGAAGGACAGTGGAAGGCTTATGAGTGTAGTAATCCTAAAAGTGAATACCATAAAGCTTTGTTAAATGTAACACCAGATGGAGGAATGCTTAGTAAAATATCTTGGCCAGGATGCCCTCATGGAGAAAGAAAGGTGATTTAAAAATGCCAAGAAAACCAAAGTACCCATGCAGGTATCCAGGATGTCCAGAACTAACAGAAGGAAGATACTGCAAGGCACATCAAAAAGAAATGGATAGAGAATACAATAGCAATAGACCATATAAGAAACTATACAACAGCAGTAGATGGCAAGGGCTAAGAAGATATGTCTTAAACAAACAACCTCTCTGTGTAGAGTGTTTGAAGGCTGGAGTAGTTACACCAGCAACAGTTGTAGACCATATAGAACCTCATAAAGGTAATGTAGACTTGTTTTGGGATGAGAATAACCTACAATCTTTGTGTAAGTCCTGCCATGATAGAAAGACTGCAAAGGAAGATGGTAGATGGAAAAGAAAAGTTTATACCTATGGCCCCTAGGGGGGTGAAATCTCTAAAACCTTATAGCCCAGGAACGGGGCGGCCCCCTCGTGCAAGAATTCGCAAAATTCCATAGGGGGGTATAGAAATTATAGTACCTATATATTTAGGGTGCTTTTTTTATGTTTAAAATTGGGGGTAGAAATATTGAAAACAACAGAAGAATTAAAATTAATTAATATAGATGAGTTGATACCTTATGCTAACAATGCTAGGACTCATAGCAAAGACCAAATTAATAAATTGAGAAGTAGCCTTAGAGAATTTGGTTTTATAAATCCCATACTTATAGATAAGGACTATAACATAATAGCTGGCCATGGTAGAGTAATGGCAGCAAGGGAAGAAGGAATAAAAGAAGTACCTTGTGTGTTAGTGGAACATTTAACAGAGGCCCAGAAGAAAGCATACATTTTAGCTGATAATAGACTGGCCATGGATGCAGGGTGGGATGATGAGATGTTAGTTTTGGAATTAGAAAACTTAAAAGAAATGGACTTTGATATGGACCTCACAGGTTTTGAAGCTGCAGAGATAGATGAACTTTTTAGTAATGTACATGATAAAGATGTGGAGGATGATGATTTTGATGTAGATGCAGCTTTAGAGGAAGATACTATTTCAAAACAAGGTGATATTTGGCTTCTTGGAAGACATCGATTAATTTGTGGAGATAGTACCAAAGCAGAAACTTATGAGAAGTTGATGGATGGAAAGAAAGCTAATTTATGTGTTACCGACCCACCATATAATGTAAATTACACTGCTGGAAGTGAAAATGAGAGAACAATTAAGAATGATAATATGGAGGATAAAAAATTCTATGAGTTCCTTCTAACGGCATTTAAAAATGTGCTTGATGCTTTAGATGATGGTGCTGCAGCATATGTATTTCATGCAGACACAGAAGGGCTAAACTTTAGAAAGGCTTTCAAGGATGCAGGATTTCATCTTGCTAATGTTTGCATTTGGGCCAAGCAATCACTGGTATTAGGCCGCTCTGATTACCAATGGCAACACGAGCCTATTCTCTATGGTTGGAAACCTACGGGAAAGCATAGATGGTATTCAGATAGAAAACAAACAACTATCTGGAATTTTGATAGGCCCACAAAATCAGAACTTCATCCAACTATGAAGCCAGTACCTTTAGTAGCCTACCCAATTCAAAATAGCAGTATGAGTAACTGTATTGTATTAGAGCCTTTTGCAGGTAGCGGTTCTACTTTAATTGCATGTGAGCAGACGGGAAGGATTTGTTATGCTGTGGAGCTAGATGAAAAATATGCAGATGTTATTGTGAAAAGATACATTGAGTATGTCGGCTCTGATGAGGAAGTTTTTCTAATAAGAGATGGAGAAAAAGTTAAATATAAGGATATGATATAACCCTTGCAATTTCCTGTATTTAGAGTGATATATGTAAGTAACTTAAATACAGGAGGGATTTTTATGGATAGAAAGGATATTGTAAAAGCAATAAGTGAGCATTTTGGAGTAGAGTCAAAATATTTAGGAGCACCCAGCTTTGCTTATGAGATAAAAACTCCACAAGAAACTTATATTATTAACAGGGAGGGAAAGATTATGACATCTGCTGGAGAAGAGGTAGATCTAGAAAACTTGCTAACTGGTCCTGAAGCAGAAGATGAAATTACTAGCTACGAATTAGGAATACCTATGGAAGGGCATACTGGCAGAACCTTAAGAAATTTAGTGAACATGATTTATAGTAAACAGCCTTTAATTAAAAAGGCATTAGGGTTAGAAGAAAATATAGTAGAGGATGATTTTGTAACCAAAATAAATGAACTATGTATTGATAGCTTAGAAAGTTTCAAAGAAGCATTAGAAGACATTGATGAAGGAAGCCACTTTGGAATTGATTTTGATTTTCAGGAAGAAACTATTACATTTAAATATTTAGAAAATGAAGCAGCCATTAAGCTCTTTGCTTTAATTAATAAAAATGCAAAGGTCCAAAAATATGCTTCAACTAAAGTGAAACCTACTGACAATGAAAAATACACATTTAGAACTTGGCTACTTCGTCTCGGGATGATTGGTGATGAATATAAAGAAACTAGGAAAGAACTTCTTAAAAACCTTTCAGGAAATGGAGCTTTTAGAAAACCTGAAAAGGAGGACTCTAGTCATGAAGCCTAAATGTAAACTGATAGGAGAGGATGGCAATATTTTTAATTTAATGGTAATTGCATCAAGAACTCTTAGAGAAGCTGATATGCATAAAGAAGCTGGTGAAATGATAGATAGAATAACCAAATCAAAAAGCTACGATGAGGCTTTGGCAATAATCATGGAATATGTGGAAGTAGAATAAAAAAACTGTATTTCTTTGATAAATGTCTTGCTAATTACCTCTTTTAGAGTGATATATATGTATAACAAAAACACACTGAAAGGGGATAAAACCATGGCAGATAAGGAATTTTTAAAAACAAACTTTGGCATTGAGATAGAACTTACAGGAATCACAAGAGAAAGGGCAGCAAAAATTGTGGCGGAGCATTTACAGGGAAATATTAAAAAACAATATGATTACTACGATAGCTACAAGATAACCGCACCAGATGGAAGGGCATGGAAAGTAATGTTTGACGGAAGCATTTACACCCAAAAGAAAGTAAACGGGCAAAAGGTAGCAGCAGGAAGAGAATACAGCGTAGAGCTAGTAAGCCCAATTCTTAACTACGAAGAAGACATTAAAACCTTGCAGGAGATAATAAGAAAACTTAGAAAGGAAGGGGCCTTTTCCGAAAGGCAAAATTGCACAGGCATTCACATTCACCTAGATGGCACCGACCATACACCAAGAAGCATTAGAAACTTTATAAACATCATCTACGCTAGAAACGACCTACTTTACGATAGCCTACAAATTGAAAGAGAAAGGATGCGTTACTGCAAGAAGATGGATGCAGACCTAGTAGAAAGAATGAATAAGAAAAAGCCTACAACCTTCAAAGAAATCGAGGACATTTGGTACCAAGGCTACGGCTCCAGTAGGGATAGACATTACCATGAAAGTAGGTACCATTTCCTAAACCTTCACAGCTTCTTCAACGGAGTAGGAACCGTAGAACTTAGAGGATTTAATGGAAACCTTCATGCAGGAAAGATTAGAAGCTACATTGTTTTGGCCCTAGCCATGAACTACCAAGCCTTAACCCAAAAGAGTGCCAGCACCAAGAAGCCACAAATTGAAAATCCAAAGTTTGCAATGAGAACTTGGCTAAATCGAATGGGGCTTATTGGGGAAGAATTCAAAAACTGCAGAGAGCACTTAACAAAGCACCTAGATGGAAGTGCAGCATGGAGATTTCAAAGAGCCGCATAGTTAGACTAAAAAGCGGCAGGCCTAAAAACCACTGGGGGGGAAACCCCTCTTAAGCTGGTAGAAGGACCCCCTCACCTAAAGTAAAGGGCACACAGGCGAGGTGTGGGGGAAATATTGGGCCTTCTGGAAAGGATGAATTAAGAATGAAAAGATTATATGTTGCTTATGGTTCAAATCTTAATTTAAAACAAATGAGCTATCGATGTCCTACTGCCAAGGTTTATGGAAAGGGAATAATTCATGGGTACAGGCTACTTTTTAAAGGCGCACCTGAAAATGCTTATCTGACAATTGAATCATACCAAGATGGGAAAGTGCCAGTGCTTATTTGGGAAGTTCAGCCTGAAGATGAAAAGGCACTAGATAGGTATGAAGGTTACCCTAGCTTTTATTACAAAGAAAACATTCAGGTAGAACTTGAAACGGGAGAAATTGTAACTGCCATGGTTTACATTATGACCAATAAAATGAAAGATAGGATTCACTTAAATATGCCAAGTAAAAGATATTTGAATATAGTGAAACTTGGCTATGAAAGTGCAGGTTTTAACAAGGGCCTACTAGTAGAAGCTATAGAAACTAGCATAAAGTAGTCAAATTGAGGCCCACACTTGCCCTGTAAGGCCTTTTTAAAGAGGCCTTGGGGCAGCTACCCTAGTGATTTTATCAACTGGAAGGAGTGTTTTAAGTGGATAAATTTTTTACCCAAAAGTACTGCGATAGATGTGGTAAGGACTTGAAGAATGGAAGGATTATGTCTATGTTTAATGAAGACTGCATTTGCATGGAATGTAAAGATAAAGAAACTAAGGATAAAGATTATGAAAAAGCAAGGGATAAAGAAATAGAAGAAGTAAAGAAAGGAAATTTAAACTATAAGGGAATTGGAAGGAAAAAATAGGATAATTAGAATAAGGGCCAAAGAGGCTCTTTTTCTTTACTATAAATTGGAGGTGGAAAGCAATGGCGACACGAGGAAGAAAGCCAAAACCAACAGCCATAAAGGTCTTGGAAGGCAATCCTGGAAAAAGACCTTTAAATGAAAATGAACCAAAACCTGAAAGACAAGCTCCCGAATGTCCGTCATGGCTGGAGCCTGAAGCTAAGGCCGAATGGGAGCGAATGGCTAAAACTATGGAGGCCATTGGAATACTCACTGAGGTGGATATGGCAGCTTTTGCTGGATACTGTCAAGCCTATGCTAGATGGAAAGAGGCGGAGGAATTTCTATCAAAGCATGGTACTATATTTAAAACCCCATCAGGATATATTCAACAGGTGCCGCAAGTATCAATTGCCCAGACATACCTTAAGGTTATGAAGGATTTCTGTTCTGAATTTGGACTTACTCCTGCTGCTCGTACAAGAATTCAGGTAAATACAGAAGATACTGATACTGATGATCCAATGGAAAACTTACTGAGGGTTAAATAATGTTTGATGAAAAGAAAGCTAAACGAGCAGTGAAATTTATTAATAACCTTAAACATACCAAAGGTGTATGGCATGGAGTACCTTTTGACCTTTTGCCTTGGCAAGATAAAATCATACAGGACGTATTTGGTACTGTAAAAGTCGATGGCTATAGGAAATATAACACAGCTTATGTTGAAATTCCAAAGAAAAATGGAAAGAGTGAACTTGCTGCAGCCATAGCTTTATATCTAACTTGTGGTGATGGAGAATGGGGTGCTGAAGTTTATGGATGTGCAGCTGATAGGCAACAGGCATCTATTGTATTTGATGTAGCAGTAGACATGGTGGACCAAAGTCCTGCTTTAAAGAAAAGAATAAAGCCAATTCTATCTCAAAAGAGATTAGTTTATATGCCTACAGCTAGTTTCTATCAGGTATTATCTGCAGAAGCATTTACAAAGCATGGGCTTAATGTTCATGGAGTAATCTTTGATGAATTACATGCCCAGCCTAACAGACAACTTTATGATGTAATGACCAAAGGAAGTGGAGATGCTAGAAAGCAGCCACTTTTCTTTTTAATTACAACTGCTGGTACTGATAGAAATTCTATTTGCTGGGAAGTTCATCAAAAGGCTGATGATATATTAAGAGGTAAAAAACATGATCCTACCTTTTACCCAGTTATTTATGGGATTGAAGATAGTGATGATTGGACAGATGAGGCGAACTGGTATAAAGCTAATCCATCCTTGGACCATACCATTGATATTGAAAAAGTAAGAGCAGCTTATATAAGTGCTAAAGAAAATCCAGCGGAAGAGAATATTTTTAGGCAACTTCGGCTTAATCAATGGGTGAAGCAATCAGTAAGATGGATGCCCATGGATATTTGGGAAAAGTGTTCATTTGAAGTTGACCCTGAAAAGCTAAAAGGTAGAGAGTGTTATGGTGGTCTTGACCTTTCAAGTTCCATTGATATAACAGCTTTTGTTTTAGTTTTTCCACCCATACCTGATGATGATAAATATTATGTTCTTCCACACTTTTGGATACCAGAGGAGAACTTGGATTTAAGAGTTCGAAGGGATCATGTTCCTTATGATATTTGGGAACAACAAGGATATCTTCAAACAACTGAAGGAAATGTTATCCACTATGGCTTTATAGAAAGATTTATTGAGGAACTGGGAATGAACTACAATATAAGGGAGATTGCCTTTGATAGGTGGGGAGCTGTACAAATGGTACAAAACCTAGAAGGATTAGGATTTACAGTAGTTCCCTTTGGACAGGGATTTAAGGATATGAGTCCACCTACAAAAGAACTAATGAAGTTAACACTAGAAAAGAAAATAGCCCATGGAGGACACCCAGCCTTAACTTGGATGATGGATAACATTTATGTAAGAACTGACCCAGCTGGAAATATAAAACCTGATAAAGAAAAAAGTACCGAGAAAATAGACGGTGCTGTGGCCCTTATAATGGCTTTGGATAGAGCAATTAGGAATGAAGGGAATAATGGTGGAAGTGTATATGATGATAGAGGAATATTAGTATTTTAAGTTTCTTCATATTGAACGATACATTTATTTAATGTATAATTATTTGAGAAACTGTTAAAAAGAGGGGGGTGGGGAGAATGTATTCAAGACATTTTAATGCAACTAAATCCTTAATCAACATTGTAGATCGTACCCAAAATGGTAATAAAATAGAAGAAAAGAGAAGTGGTTTGTATCTAGAATGGATAAGCAGACAATCGAAATTGTTCGACATAGAAAAATCACAACTTGTAATTCCAGACAAGATTTTTCCAAAGAAAATAACGAGTTTTGCTTTTGGCAAAAATAATTCAACCATACAAGCTAAAATAAATAAGTACTACAACAAATCAACTGACGGTAAAAAATATCTTAGAAACACTACAACTATAGATGCCAATGACGCAGAAGATTTATTGCATAATTTGGTCTTTTTAAGGGGAAATGTTGTTTGGATTGAATTTGGGTTTAACATAGGTTGTGAATTTGGTGGAAAGCATCCAGCTATTATATTAAAAGATCTTGGGGAAGCATTAATAGTAGCTCCACTTACTTCAGGAACGCTGGAAAATCCGAAATCAACAGAAGTGGTAATTGATGTGGTTTTTAATTTACCACCGAGAGATAGATATACTAATATTACTAGAATTACTCCAATAAGTATATATCGTGTAGACATGGATTCGCCTATGGGCAGTATTAGATCTAAAAAGATGAAAGAAATATTTAATGCAATGAAGAAAGACTGGAATTTTTAAAAATGTATTATTTCCTATTGACAGGTAATAATAACAATGATATCATTTTATATACAAAGATGATATCTAAAAAAGAGCGTTTTGCTCGTAATATCTAAAAAAGAAAGCCACCTTTTAGGTGGTTTTCGTTATTCGAAAAGTCATGTTAAATTGTAATCTTTCTATATGAGTTTGAATATAGTATATTAAAGCATCAATGATATCTAAAAAAGAGCAATTGCTCGTACTATCTAAAAAAGAAAGCCGAAATATAGCGGCTTTCGTTACATAAAGCTAAGCTACTTCAGTAATGAAGTGGCTTTTTTCATGCCCATTTCTAGGAGGTGATAAAATTTGCAAATACCAATATTATCAAAGTTTTTTAAATCCAGAGCAGATCCACAAAACAGTATGTGGCAGAGTGCATATAACTTCTTCTTTGGCACCACTTATAGTGGAAAGGTAGTTAATGAAAGAACAGCTATGCAAACTACTGCAGTTTATGCTTGTGTTAGGATTCTAGCTGAAACCACAGCTTCATTACCGTTACACATATACAAAAGAACTGATAAGGGAAAAGAAAAGGCACTAGACCATCCGTTATATTATCTACTTCATGATGAACCAAATCCAGAGATGACTTCATTTGTGTTTAGAGAAACACTTATGGGTCATCTTTTACTTTGGGGAAATGCATATTCCCAGATTATTAGAGATGGCAGAGGGAGAGTTTTGGCACTATATCCTTTAATGCCTGATAGAATGATGGTCTATAGAAGTGATAGTGGAGAGATTTACTACACATATAGCAAAGATGGCGAGGAGTATATTTTGAAAAACTGGGAAGTTCTTCATATTCAGGGTCTAGGTTTTGATGGATTAGTTGGATATTCTCCAATAGCAATGGCCAAGAATGCAATAGGAATGGCTATAGCAACAGAGGAATATGGAGCTACATTCTTTAATAATGGAGCCAGCCCAGGAGGTGTATTAGAGCATCCTGGAATTTTAAAAGATCCTGAAAAGGTAAGAAAGAGTTGGAACAGTGTATATGGAGGAAGTGGAAATGCCCACAAGGTTGCAGTTTTAGAGGAAGGTATGAGTTTTAAGCCTATAGGAATACCACCAGAACAGGCCCAGTTCTTGCAGACTAGGAAGTTTCAACTAAATGAAATTGCTAGGATTTTTAGAATTCCTCCTCATATGATTGGTGATTTGGATAAATCCAGTTTTTCTAACATAGAGCAGCAGAGTTTGGAGTTTGTAAAATATACACTTACTCCATGGCTATCACGTTGGGAAATGTGCATGATGAAAGCTTTATTATCTCCATCGGAAAAGAAAGAATACCTAATAAAGTTTAATGTAGAAGGACTACTTCGAGGTGACTATAAAACTCGTATGGAAGGCTACAGCATAGGTATTCAAAATGGGTTTTTATCCCCCAATGATGTAAGAGAGCTAGAAGATATGAACACCATAGAGCATGGTGATGTTTATGCAGTTAATGGAAATATGCTAAAACTTGAGGATATAGGAGCTTATGCAAAGAATGAACTAAATAGTGAAAAGAAGGGAGGAGAAAAGTAGATGAAGTTTTGGAATTGGATTAATAATGAAGATGGAAGAACTCTTTATCTTGATGGATATATTGCTCAGGAAAGCTGGTTTGATGATGAAGTATCTCCTAGAGAGTTTAAAGCAGAACTTGAAAAATCAGGTGGAGATATTACTGTATTTATTAATTCACCAGGAGGTGATGTGTTTGCAGCAAGTCAAATCTATACCATGCTAAAAGAATATGTTGACAAGGTCACTGTTAAAATTGATGGAATTGCAGCTAGTGCAGCTTCAGTAATTGCCATGGCTGGAGATGAAGTACTAATGTCTCCTACATCAATGCTTATGATTCACAATCCAATAACCTTGGTCTGGGGAGAAGAAGTGGATATGAGAAAAGGAATTGAAATGCTTTCAGAAGTAAAGGAAAGTATCATCAATGCCTATGAAGTAAAGACAAAGCTTTCACGAAATGAAATATCAAAGATGATGGATAGGGAAACTTGGATGAGTGCAAAAAAGGCCCATGAGTTAGGTTTCTGTGACAAAGTTTTATATACAGAAAATGAAACTGTTCCTGAAGATGTTCTAAATGGTTTTATGTTTGACAGAGTTACTGTAACAAATAATTTTATTGGGAAGCTACCAAAAGTTAATAAGCCAAAAGATTCTAAAGATACCAAAACACCATATAGCCAGTTAGTTAAAAGGCTAGAATTATTGAAATAGGAGGAATGTGAAATGGATAAAATTTTAGAATTAAGAGAGAAAAGAGCGAAGCTTTGGGATAAGACCAAGGCTTTTTTAGATGAAAAAAGAAATGAAGAAGGTTTCCTTTCAGCAGAAGATACAGCTACCTATGAAAAGATGGAAGCTGATGTAGTAAGTCTTGGAAAGGAAATCGAAAGACTTGAAAGACAAGCAGCCATTGATTTAGAACTTTCAAAGGCAACAAGTAATGCTATTACTAACACACCAAATAATAATAAAGGGATAGAGAAAACAGGTAGGGCTTCAGATGAATATACTAAGGCCTTCTGGAATGTTATGAGGAATAAGGTTAACTTTGATGTTCAGAATTCCCTTAAGGTTGGCTCTGATCCAGAAGGAGGATATTTAGCACCTGATGAATTTGAGAAAACCTTAATTGAAGCTTTGGAAGAAGAAAATGTTATGAGAAGTCTTGCTAAAATAATTACTACATCTTCAGGAGATAGAAAGATTCCAATTGTAGCTTCAAAGGGAACTGCTTCTTGGGTAGATGAAGAAGGACCAATTCCAGAATCTGATGATAGCTTTGGAATTATCTCAATTGGGGCATATAAACTGGCTACAATGATTAAAGTTAGTGAGGAATTATTGAATGACAGTGTATTTAAATTAGATTCATATATCTCAAAGGAATTTGCTAGACGAATTGGTGCAAGGGAAGAAGAAGCATTTGTAATAGGAGATGGAAATGGAAAACCAACAGGTGTATTTGGAAGTGGAGAAGTAGGGCTTACAACAACTACTACAGCTATAAAGTTTGATGATATAATGGACCTTTTCTATTCCCTTAAGTCTCCATATAGGAAAAAGGCTACTTTTTTAATGAATGATGCAACAGTAAAAGAGATTAGAAAATTAAAGGATGGAAATGGTCAGTATTTATGGCAACCATCAGTACAAATGGGTGAGCCTGATACTATTTTAAATAGACCCGTAAAGACTTCAGCTTATGTTCCAATAATAGAAGCAGGTAAAAAGCCTATAGCCTTTGGAGACTTTTCATATTATTGGATTGCAGATAGACAGGGGAGGTCTTTCCAAAGATTAAATGAACTTTATGCAGCAACAGGTCAAGTTGGATTTAAGGCTACCCAAAGAGTAGACGGAAAACTTACTCTTCCTGAAGCTATTAAAGTATTACAGATGAAAGCCTAGGTGATAGATATGAGTAATGTAAAAAATTATAAAGAGCAAGGTGGAGAAAGATGGGTTGTTAATGGAGTACTCGAGGTAACGGAAGAAGGGGTACTCCTTTTAAATGGTAAACCCTTAATTAGAGCTGAAATTCAAGAGGAGAGTACAGCTACTACTATTGCAGATTTAAAGGCTGACTTTAACTCCTTACTTCAAAAGCTAAAGTACGCAGGACTAATGGAAATGAAATAATGGTGAGGTGATGGGTGTATGGTAATAAGTCTAGATGAAGCAAAGTTGTATTTAAGAATAGATAGTGATGAAGAAGATACACTCATCACTAATTTTATTCTTACAGCAGAGGAGATTTGTGAGGATATTTTAAGATTTCCTATATCTAAGTTTGAAGAAGTACCTCCTGTAGTAAGGCAGGCAATACTATATTGTGTTGCTAATCTATATGAAAAAAGAGAAGGTACTTATTATTACCTAAAAAATGAAAGTGGTGGTATTTCAGAAACTATTAATGTTATGAAATTAATGTTAGGTAATTTGAGAGAAGAAAGTTGGTGATTTTATGGAGATTGGGGAATTAAGGCATAAAATTACTTTTCAAAAATTAACTACCGCCACCAATGAAAACGGTTTTGAAGTAGAAGCTTGGGAGAACTATAAAACAGTATGGGCAGCAATTACTAATCTTCATGGAAGAGAATATTTTGAAGCTGCAGCTGTGCAAAAAGAGAATACTGTTAAATTTACTATTCGATATTTTAAGGGCCTCGATACTTCCATGAGGATTTTGTTCAGAGGTACAGAGTACAATATAATCTCCATTGATAATATTAAATATAAAAATAAGTACATTGAGATAAAGGCATTGGAGGTAGAAAAGAGTGGCCAATGAAGTAAAGATGGAACTTGAAGGAATTGAAAATCTAATAGATGAAGTTGAAAAACTAGGAAAACAAGGGAGTAAGATTGAAAACAAGGCATTAAAGGGAGCAGGAGAAGTTATTAAGGATTCAATAGTAAGAGAAGTTCCTGTGAGAACTGGGAAGTTAAAGAAAAGCATATCAGTATCAGGAATTAAAAGAGAAGGTGGAGAGCCCTATGTTCAAGTAGGTCCTGGAAAAGATGGATGGTATGGAAAGTTTGTAGAATTTGGAACAGTAAAAATGAAAGCTAAACCCTTTATGGAACCGGGGTATGAAAATTCAAAAGATGCTGCTTTAGATACCATTCAAGAAGAACTAAAAAGGGGACTTGGTTTATGATTAATAAAATAGTAATGGATGCTTTGAAAAATATAGGGGTACCCGTTTCTTTTCAAACTTACGGTGGAAAGAAAGACCCTTATATAACCTTTTTTACTTATCTTGATAAAGGAGAACAATTTGCTGATGATGGAGAGGTTATTACTGGATATTATGTTCAAATAGATATCTGGTCAAAAAAAGATTATACTCAAGTTTCAAAAGAAGTACATGAAAGGATGCTAGCGGCTAACTTTATAAAGAAAGGATTTTATGATTTATATGAAGATGATTTAAAGATTTATCACAAAGTAATGAGATTTTTTAAGGAGGTATAGAAATGGCACAGATAGGATTGAATGATTTACATTTTGCAGTGCTTACAAAAGACACAATAGAAGAACTTACCTATGAGGCTGTTGAGAAAATGGTAGGTGCTATAAATGCTAGTATAAGTCCTACAGTAAATACTCAAGAATTATATGCGGATGATCAGCTTTGGGAATCTATTTCAGCATTAGGTAAAATTGATGTGGAAGTAGAAACCGCAGATTTACCTCTTACTACTAGGGCAAAGGTATTAGGAAATAAGATAGTTGAAGGTGTTTTAGTTGAAAGTAAAGAAGATACTCCTCCACATATAGCATTAGGATTTAAGAGCTTAAAGTCCAATGGAAAGTACCGATATATTTGGCTATTAAAAGGAGTGGCCCAGCCAATAGCAGAGGACTTTTCTACTAAAAAAGATAATGTAGACCATAAAACACCTAAGATTAAGTTTACCTTTATGCCAAGAATGCATGATGGAGAGTGGAAGAGAACAGCTGATGAAGATGGTGAGAATTTCCTAGGAGCTAAAACTTGGTTTGATAAAGTTCCAGGAGATACTAGAGTTCAGGAAGGAGTTTAATCTATGGATATAACATTAAGAATAAATAATAAGGATAAGACTTATGTTTCAGGATTTATATCTGCCAGAATGGTTAGAAGAACTATTGAAGTATCAAGGAAAGTAAACTTTGAAAGTTTATCCCCAGAAGAACTGGATACATTAGTAGATTATGTAGTTGAGTTGTTTGGTAATCAATTTACAAGGGATGAACTATATGATGGATTAGAATCCAAAGAATTAATACCAACTATAACAAGATGTATAAATGAAGTAGTAGGACAAGTGGCGGATGAAACTAAAGGTGATGAAAAAAAACAGTAGAGGGGAATTCCATGGATCCCCAGGATTTTATTGATAGCCTATATCTAGGGTTACTTGAAAGTGGATGGACTTTAAATGAAATTGATTCTATGGATATTTTGTATTACCTTAAATTATTAAATAAAAAGCTTGGAGAAGAAAAAGTGTATATTGATGATGTTTTATAACACCTAAACTTTAGGTGGTTTTTTTATAATTTTTTTAAGAAGGGTGGTGAGAATTTGGCAAGGGAGATAGGGCAGTTAAATGTAAAAGTAGGTCTTGATTCAACTGGATTTCAAAATGGTGTATCTCAATTAAATAGAGAATTAAGAGTAGTACAATCTGAATTTAAAGCAGCTTCAGCTTCTATGGGGGACCATGGAAAAAGCCTTGATGGCCTTAAATTAAAATCTGAAAGCTTTTCAAAGCAGACAGAAATTCAAAAAGAAAAGATTAAGGCCTTAGAAGAAGCTCATAAAAAGTCTATAGATACCAAGGGGCAAGATGCAAAAGCTACTCAGGAGTTAGAGATAAAACTAAATAAGGCTAAAGAACAACTGGCCTTAATGGAGCAGGATTTACAGAAAGTAAATAAAGAAATAGAAGTTCAAAGTTCAAACTGGTACAAATTAGGACAGAGCCTAGAACCTGTGGGAAAGAAAATGCAAGATATAGGAGGGAAGTTTCAGAATGTAGGTAAGGACCTAACTAAAAAAGTAACTGTCCCTCTTGCTGGAATAGGAACTGCTGCTATAAAGATAGGCATGGATTTCGAAGAGTCAATGAGTAAAGTAAAGGCTTTCTCTGGTGCAAGTGAAGAAGATATGGTACAACTTGAAAAAGCAGCAAGGGATGCAGGAGCATCTACTTCAAAATCTGCAAAAGAAGCAGCAGATGCTCTAGGTTTCATGGCCCTTGCTGGCTGGGACTCAAAGACTTCAATGGAAGCACTAATGCCAGTTCTTCGTTTAAGTGAAGCAGGAAATATTGATTTAGCAAGAGCTAGTAGTTTAGTTACTGATTCTATGAGTGCATTAGGTCTTACAACTCAGGAATTACCGAAGTATTTAGATATTGTGGCCCAGACAGCAAGAAGTTCTAATACAGACATTGACCAGATGGCAGAAGGCTTTCTTGGAGTAGGTGGAACTTTGAGAGGATTAGATGTACCCCTTGAAGAAAGTGCACTAGCTTTAGGATTTCTTGCCAATGCAGGTGTTAAAGGCAGTGAAGCAGGAACGGCCCTAAATGCAGTTTTATTAAATCTTACAGCACCTACAGGAAGGGCAAAACAAGCATTAGATGAACTTGGATTTAGTGCATTTGATAGCCAGGGAAATTTTAAAGGCTTAGAAAATGTACTATTTGAATTAAAGGATAAACTTAAAGGAATGACAGAAGAGCAAAGAAATACTTATCTTGCCATGATTGGTGGGAAGGAACACGTAAAAGATTTAAATGCACTGTTAAATGGTATGGATGATAGCTATGATACTTTAACTAAAGATATTTCAGAGTTTGATGGTGCACTTGATGATATGGCAAATACTATGCGAGATAACAATAAAGGTTCTATTATTGAGTTGAAATCAGCCATGGAAGAATTGGGTCTTAAAATTTATGATGTATTAAAACCTTCCATAGCAGATATCATTGATTCTATTCAAGGTTTTATAGATAAACTAAACTCCCTAAGTCCAGCCCAGCAAGAGGCAATAGTAAAATTAGGACTCTTTGCAGCAGCTATTGGACCTGTCCTATTAGGAACTGGTTCAATGATTAAAAAAGTAGGAGAGACAATAGAAGTTTTTTCAAATGTAAGTAAAGTAATAGCAAATGCAGGTGGAGTTATTGGAGCTTTAACAAGTCCCATAGGAATAGCCATAGCCGCAATAGTTGCCATAGTTGCAGTTGGAGTAACTCTTTATAAAAACTGGGATGATATAAAGGCAAAGGCAGGAGAACTTAAAGAAGCTATAAGTGAAAAATGGAATAATATAAAAGAAAGTACATCTCAAACTTGGGATAATGTGAAAACTACAATATCTACTAGGTGGAATGATATAAAATCAAATACCAATGAAACCATAGGAAATATAAAGACATCTGTAAGTTCTTCTTGGGAAAATATAAAGAGCAAAACTAATGATACTTGGGAAAACATGAAAAGTAATACTGCTTCAGCCTGGCAAGCCATGAGAGGAAAAATAGATGAGCATGGTGGTGGAATTAAAGGCATCATTGGTACTTATACAGAAATATATAAAACAGTTTGGGGTTCAGCATTAAAGACCATGGACGATTTAACAGGTGGTAAGTTTTCAGCCATGGTAGAGAAAGTTAAGGGTGCATTTAATAAGGTTAAAGATAGTATTCAAAGTGGAATTTCAAAAATAAAAGAATGGAATCAGCAGAGAGTAGAAAACAAGGAAGCAACTTTCACCCAAAGAGTAAAACAAGTATTTGAAACTGTAGGCGAGAAAATAAAGGGCATTGGTAGAAATGCAGAAGGAACTGAATATTGGAGAGGTGGACTTACTTGGGTAGGTGAAAGAGGACCAGAATTAGTAAATCTACCACGAGGTTCAAAGGTATTTAGCAATGAGAAATCAATGGAAATGATAAAAGGCAAAGGGCAAACAAATACCAATAACTCAAACCTAACAATCCACATAGATAATTTTAACAATAATACAGATAAGGATATAGAACAACTTGCTTATGAATTAGAGTTCTACAGACAAAGAGTTGCTATGGGAAGGGGTGGTATTTAGTGATTAGCTTTAACTTTGCAGGAAAGGATAGTTATAAAGACTATGGAATAATAATATCTAAAAGACCCAATCTTCCCTCCCCTAAAAGAAGAGTATCATATATAGACATTCCAGGAAGAGATTCAAGTTTAGTTTATGATGAGGAAACTTATGAGAATACAACCATAGGAGTAGAGTGTAAAATCAAAGATGGTAATTTGATAGATAAAATAGATGATATTAAAGCATGGCTATTTTCAGCGGGAGAGAGTGACTTAATATTTAGCTTCCAAGATGATAAAAAGTATAGAGCGCAAGTGGTTAATAGTATTGATTTTTCTCAGGTAGTTAAGATTTTTTCTGAATTTATAATAATATTTAATTGTAGGCCCTTTAAATATGCAACTTATAATAATGTATTTACAATTGTAGAGTCAGGCTCATCTATAATAAATGTAGGAAGTATAAAAAGTGAGCCTATAATATCGGTATATGGTGAAGGAAATATTGAATTAACAGTAAATGAAACTAAGGTTAATTTAACTAATATAAAAGATAAGATTATACTTAATTCAGTAATTCAAGATTCTTATAATGATTTAGGAGAGAATTTAAATAATAAAGTAAAAGGTGAATTTATATATCTAAGTCCTGGCTCTAATAGGGTTGAATGGACTGGCAATGTAAGTAAAATTAAAATCCTCCCAAACTGGAGGTGGCTATAATGATTACTATTTATGATAAGAAAACAGGGAAAGGAAACTTTGAAAATAACGGACTTTGTGTTTTAGATGAATGCATAATGGCCGAAATTACTCATGAGCTAAATGGAGAATACAGTTTGGAAATTGAGTATCCAGTAGTATCTCATAAGGCTCAATACTTGGAGGAATTAAATATTATTAAAGCTGATGGCCAGCTTTTTAGAATATATAAGGTTGAAAGAATTCAAGATAAGATAAGTAAAATTAAAGTGTGGGCAAGACATATTTTTTATGATCTTGCCTATTATTTTATAGAATCTGTAAGGATATTAAATGCAAATACTAAAGAGGCCTTAGAAGGAACAATTCCACCTGAACTTCAAGCTGTATATGACTTTACAGCACCCGAAGGAAACATAGCACCATTTATTGCAAAGGAAATTAATGCAGCAGATGCAATGTATAGGCTAATTGAAGTTTATGGTGGAGAGATTTATAGGGATAATTATAGGGCACATATTAAAGATAAGGTAGGCACTGATAAAGGAATATTAATTAAATACGGTAAAAACATTAGAGGAATGAAAGTCATAGAAGATACCAGTGAAATGGCTACAAAAATATATCCAGTTGGTGCAAATGGACTATTACTTTCTGAAAGATATATTGAAGTTTTAGGAGATAAGGCTGATATTTTACCTTTTCCTATAGTTAAGAAAGTTGAATTCAAAGAATGTAAGGATGTTGACACACTAAGAGTTAAAGCAAAGGAATATGCTGAAAAAGTATCTCTTCCTAAGATATTTATTACTATTGATTTTTTAGAATTAAGTAAGATAGAAGAATATAAGGATTTTAAATGCCTTACAGAAGTAGATGTTGGAGATATTGTAAAGGTAAAAAACGAAAGACTAGGATTTACTACAGAACTTAGAGTAATAAAAAAGAAAGTAGATTTAATAAATCCTATAAACACTAAAATAGAATTAGGAGACCCACTAAATACTATAATAGAAAAAATAGATACATCTAGACTATTAGATGAAATTAATAGTGCCATAACTGGAACCTTAAGCAGCATGATAATTAAGAAAAATACTGAAGTTATAAATGTTACTACAACTAAATTTGCTGCAATGGTGTTTGGAATTACTGCAAAAGCAGATACAAATTTAAACTGTAATATTACCATGACAGGTAAGGCAAGTGAGGATTGCTCCATAAAGATATTATTTTCTCTTGATGGAGTATATTATGATTTTAAGCCAATTCAAAAGTTAGCTAAGGGTGACAATGTTATAGGACTTCCCCTTCCTATGCCACAGGTTACTGCAGGAGATCATACCTTTATGGTGGAGTTAGAAGTAACTAATGGAAGTTTTGTTATTGAAAAAGGAAATCTTCAAGTAACTATTGAAGGTAGAGACTTAGAAGGTGGACTTAGTGCAAGTATTCCTAGAGCAGAAGTAATTTATAGTTTTCTTTATAATTTGTTTTATATAAAGTTTTCTAAATATAAGTATAATGAAAACTATTTATTTAAAAGTTTAGTGCCAGATAAAAAAGATTTTATAATAAGCTACACTGAAGATGATTTTAGTCAAATCTTTAATAGCTATACAAGAACTATGGACTTAAATATTAATATAGAAGTAGTAGGAATAATTGAAGAGTTTTCACCAAATAACAGTAGTAAATATTTGTATGATAATGAGTGGATAGCATGGAGTGCTGATTTTGATAAAAACAAAGACGGAACTTATGATTATTATAATAAAGTCAGCATATCAGAGCCTGAACTAATAGAAGAAGGAACATTTGACTCAAGATTAGAAAAAGGAGTTTTATATACGGCTACATTACCTAATAGAAACTTATACAATAACTTACTATCTATCATCTGGGAATTGGAGGAGATATGATATGGGAGTAAGACCTATAATGGCAAACCCAAAAGGAAGTTCTGGAATGACTCTTTATGGAACAAGGAATGATGATTCTACAGTAACTTTACCTGACATGGGATTTGACTTTATGTACAATGGAGATTTAATTAGAACAATTTATTCAAGTGGTAACTCGTGGATAGGTATTGGTTCATCTTCAGAGCATATTAAAATTAATAGAAGGTATACAAGTTATAATAATTTGTACTATTCAAGAGAAGAGGAAAATGGATATAGATTATTTAGGGTAAGGTTTGAAGGAAATAGTACCTATAATGGCTGGGGAAATAATAATTTAGTTTGGGAAGTTTCTTTTTATGAAACAGGTGTTATTCAAATAGTTATAGAAAAGACTCCGAATACTGGCACAGATAGCTTTGTAAATCCTGGAATAGGAACTCAAAGCATAACATTAGAAACTGGCAAATCCTATGTCTTAATCTCTGATAGTAAAGATGGGAAGAACTATAAGGTAACAGAAGGATCGTATTTTCCCGATAAAGAAAGATTTTTAATAATTGATGATGAAGGAATAAAGAACTTTCAAGAAGTGGAAGGTGTTCCTAAATGGGTTAAGGTTTCTGATATGCCTTTAACTGAAGAAATATTATTAAACTATGGGAATGATTTTTTACCCTCATCCTTGGATGGTATAGTAGGAGATTCACCAAAGGTTTATTATTATACAGATAATCCTAATGCAGTAGAAAGACAAGAAGAAATTAAATTTAAAATAGGATTAATAGCAACAAGTCTTCCTAAAGTAATAGAGCAAAAGGAAGATTTTTTTATTCCTAGTGAGAAGTTGATATCAAATATAATAGCTGAAGTATCTACAGATATAATAAATAATAATGGAAATATAACTAAGACCAATGGAGAAGTAAGGATAGCTTTTAGTGTGGACAGTGGAGAGGCTTATCTTACCTTTGATATAAATGCAAATGATTATAGGGAAATAGATATCACGAATTCTGTGGAGTTTTTAAATGAGGGAATAAATCCAGAAAACCTAAATGTAATAAATTATGAAAGATTAAATGAGTTAATTGAACTAAATAGAAAAATTAGATTTGCCTATATATTAGAAAAACCGACTCTTTCAGATGTATGTAAGATTAAGAAACTAAAAATTTTCTATAGTTGAGGTGTTTATATGGTAGATGAAAATTTAAGGGAATGTATTTCATATAATAAAGATTCTATAAATGGGAGTATTATGACTAGTAAAAAATATAAAGAAAATCAAGGTATCAAAGGGAAGGTGCTTCTAGAACTTTTTGATGCTAAAACTAAGAAAAAAGTAAAAGAAGCGTATACTGAGAATTTAATTCCAGACCTATATTTCAAAGATACATTCTTAGAACTTTTTGTACAAGGAATTATGGGTGCTGGAAATACAAGAAGATGTGAAAATTATACATGGTTTAATTATCTTTATTTAACCGACAGTGACAAACCTGAGAATATAAATGAACAAAGAGTTATAGGAAATATTATAGGTTTTGCAGGGAGAAATGAACCATATTCAGGGAATGATCCAATAAGGGGAACTGTCAATAGGTCTGAGACTAAATTTGAGTTAACAGATAATAAGATAAAGATTAACTTTGTATTTGACTTCCCAACTCATGCTGCAAATGGAAGAATAGAAAGCATTTATTGGGCAGATAGTGACCCTGAAAATAAGGATTATTTTTATAGAGGTGCTGCATTGTATGGGAGAGAATATGAGGATAATAGTTACTATATTAATAGTGAAATCAATCCAAGAAGATACTATGCAATTAATAGGTTGTTTTCCTATGCAAAAACTATAAAATTCATAAGTCCTACGAAGGGATGGCTTTTAGCAGATGGGAAGAATACAAGTATAACTCAATCAAGTTATTTACAGTTTCCAGAAAGTCTTAAAGGGCATTGGCTAATGATACCTTTTGATATTAATACTAATGACATAATTATATGGGATCAAGTAATAAGATTATTAAACTATGAGGGAAATGCTCTTGTATCAGATAGTAGTAATGCTATAAAAAAATATGATGGGCTATATCAAGCTTGCCCATATATACAACCAGATGGTGAAATGGTTTTTATAGGATTTTATAATTATTCGTATTCAGGAGATAATTATTTAAGAATTTATAAATGGAGTAAAGTAGGAGTACAACTAAGTTTTGTAGACATAAACATGAGCCAAGATTTTAAGGATAAAGATTATAATGTATTGTTTAATTATAAGCAAATAAATACTGATGGAGTATTTCTTGATGGCTGTATTGATATTATAGGCTATACTACTAGACTGGATAGTCAATTCAATGAAAATGTTTATACTAGTAGATGGATAAGAGTGGATAGTCAGGGAAATAAAGTTCAAGATATGAATATTAAACCCAAAATAGGGAACTCAACTTGGTTTGAAACAAGAGGTATGGATAGTGGGAATATTGAAAGAAGATGTTATGTTTACGATTTTTATAGAAGTGCAAATCGAATATATTTATACTATACAAACACTCAGGGTGGAACTAGCTTTTTTCAGGTAATAAATAAACAAGGGAATTTATTAGAACCATATAGAAAATATTTTTCTATAAATAGTAGTTATTATTCTTTCCATAATATACTTGGTACAGATAGATGGATAAGCAGGTATTATGGATCAGGTACTACCTATTTATTGATACAAGCACTTCTTACCAGCAAGCCTATAGGAGCACATACAAAACTTGCACAGCCTGTTGAGAAAACAGAAGCAAATACAATGAAAATACAGTATATGTTTGAAATAGACTTAGTTAATTATGGGGAAGATTATTATTAAAATAAATAGAAGGAATTTTATTGAATACTGGCACTTTTATAGGTGCCTATTTTTTATGCCAAAAAGGAGGAGAAATTAATGAAAAATGTAATTGATACCCTTCAGTTAATATTCACAGCCATAGGAGGATTTATAGGATGGTACTTAGGAGGTGTTGATGGATTGGTTTATGCACTTGTAGCCTTTGTAGTAATTGATTATATTACAGGTCTTATGTTAGCAGTAATTGAAAGAAAAGTATCAAGCAAAATAGGGTTTAAAGGAATATTTAAAAAGATTCTCATATTTATATTTGTAGGAATTGGTAATATTGTAGACTTGCACATTATTAAAAATGGTAGTGCCATTAGAACTGCAGTAATATTTTTCTATTTATCCAATGAAGGACTAAGTATCATTGAAAATGCCACAAAGATAGGCCTTCCAGTACCAGAGAAGTTAAAGGCTGTATTTACAGAACTTAAGAAAGAAGATGAAAAGAATGATTAGGATTTGCTGTGATTATGGCCATGGTGGAAGTGATCCAGGTGCTATATATAATGGAAGGAAAGAATCACAAGATGTATTAAAAATAGGAAAAGCTGTAGCAGCTGAACTAAGAAGACATGGAGTAATAGTTGATGAAACTAGAACTAAAGATACTGCCATGAGTCTAAAAGAAAGAAGTAACTTTGAGAATAAAAAGAAATATGACTACTTCATATCATTTCATAGAAATGCTTCTAAACCTGAAAAAGCCGAAGGGGTAGAAACATTCACTTATATTAATCAAACTGAAAAGGCTAAGAGTTTAGCAGAGAAGATGCAAAGAGCATTGGTAGATGCTGGTTTTAAAGATAGAGGTGTAAAGGCAGCTAACTTCCATGTATTAAGGAAAACAAAAGCACCAGCAGTACTCATTGAAATAGGATTTATTGATAACTCTAAAGACAACAAGTTATTCGATAGTAGTTTTAAGAAAATCGTAATGGCCCTATCAAAGGCTATACTAGATGAAGTTGGAATTGAATATAAAGAACCTAATATGTCATCCGCTAGTCAAACTCTATATAGAGTAATGGTAGGTTCATATTCAAAAAAAGAAAATGCAGAAAGGCAAGTAGAAAAACTTAAAGCCTTGGGATTCGATGCTGTTATAATGCCTTATAAATTTTAATTGTAGGAGTGGTTTAAATAGCCACTTCTTTTTTTATGGGGGGATTGTATGACTGAAGAACAAAAAACACAAATAATAAACTTAAGAGATGAAGGCTATAGCTATGGTGAAATAGCTAGTGACCTTAATATTTCAGTTAATACTATAAAGTCTTTTTGTAGGAGAAATGATAAAGCAAAAGAAGATAAAGAAAATCTTGAAGAGGATCAATATGATAATTGTAAATATTGTGGCAGGAAATTAGAGAAAAATCATCGAGGGAAACCTAAGAAATTCTGTTCTGAGAAATGCAGAAGAGCATGGTGGAAAGAAAATAAAGATAAGCATGAAAAGAAAGCTTTTTATACATTAACCTGCCAAGGATGTGGTATTGAGTTTCAAAGCTATGGAAACAAGGACCGTAAGTTTTGTACCCATGCCTGTTATATAAATCATCGTTTTAAAGGGGGAGATACAATTGACAAAGGAACAATTTGAAAGAGAGAAAAATTATCAAGTGTCTCTTTTAGTGGCAAAGAATATGCTAGAGGAGAATCTTATAGATCATAAGGAATATCAAAAAATTAACAAAGCCTTAGTAAAGAAATATAACCCCATAATAGGTGGGTTGTATGCTTAATTAACTTGCTATGTATCAAAATTAGAGTTAACATCGTGCTGAAAGGAGGTGGGGAAATGGCTAGAAACATTAGAAGAATCAAGGCTTCAAACATTAAACGGCTTGAAAGGAAAAAAGTTGCAGCCTATGTTAGAGTCTCTTCTGGTAAAGATGCCATGCTTCATTCATTATCAGCACAAATTAGTTATTATAATGACTATATTCAGAAAAGGCTTGAATGGGAATTTGTCGGTATCTATGCAGATGAAGGAATGACAGGAACTAAGGATAATAGAAAAGAGTTTCAAAGAATGCTTCAAGATGCAAGAGACAGAAAAATTGATTTAATAATTACAAAATCAATTTCTAGATTTGCTAGGAATACAGTGACTATGCTAGAAGTTGTTAGAGAATTAAAGGATATAAATGTAGATGTATACTTTGAGAAAGAAAATATTCATTCTATAAGCGGGGATGGGGAGCTAATGCTAACTATCCTCGCTTCTTTTGCCCAGGAAGAAAGCCGTTCTGTTAGTGAAAATTGCAAGTGGAGAATTAGGAAAGGTTTCTTAGAGGGGGAAATTGTAAACCTAAGGTTTATATATGGCTATGACATTGATGATGGAGAAATTACTATAAATGAAGAAGAAGCTGAAATAGTAAGGATGATATTTGATGACTACTTAAATGGCATGGGAACAACTAGTATTGCAAAAAAACTTAGTCAGATGAAAGTGAAAAGACCTAGAGGAGGTAAGTGGAATTCAGAAAGAGTTGCTGAAATCCTTAGAAATGAAAAATATATAGGAAATGCATTACTTCAGAAGAAATATGTAGAAGACCATTTGACAAAGACTCTAGTTAGAAATAAAGGAGATCTTCCACAGTACTATGTTGAAAACTCACATCCTGCGATAATTGAAAAAGATATCTTTGAAAAAGTACAATATATAATGGAAGAAAGACGAAATAAGTTTGCAGGGAAAAAAGTATCTTATCCTTTTACCAGCAAATTAATTTGTGAAAACTGTGGAAAGAAATATAGAAGAAAGCTAAGCCATGGTAGAGTGTATTGGGTTTGCAGTACCTATACAAGACATGGAAAAGATTACTGCAACTCAAGGCAAATACCAGAGGAGATTTTACTTGAGATTACAAGTAAAGTATTAGAAGTAGAGAATTTTGATGAAACCCTATTCAATGAAAAAATTGAACATATAGAGATTTGTGATTTTAACATACTGAAATTTGTATTTAGAGATGGGGAAATTATTCAGAGGACATGGGAGCATAAACCACGAAGTAAAAGCTGGGATGAAGAAGCTCGTCAAGGGGCAAGAGAAAGGGCATTAAAACAATGGGAGGAGAGAAATCATGGAGGTAGCAAGAACGGTAACGGTAATACCTGCCAAGAATAATAGCTATGAATGTTTCAAAGAAAATAGGCCCATCAAGAAAAAAGTAGCTGCTTATGCAAGAGTCTCAACCAATTTTGATGAACAAGTTTCTAGCTTTGAAGCACAGAGGGACTACTATACAAACCATATTAAATCAAAACCAGAATGGCAGTTTGTAGGAGTATATACAGATGAAGGAATATCAGCTACTAGCACAAAGAATAGAGAAGGTTTTAATCAAATGATTGAGGACGCACTGGATGGGAAGATTGACCTTATAATAACTAAATCGGTATCTAGATTTGCTAGGAATACGGTAGATACTTTAACTACTGTAAGGAAATTAAAAGAAAATGGAGTTGAAGTATACTTCGAGAAAGAAAATATTTATACAATGGATAGTAAAGGTGAACTTTTAATAACCATAATGAGTTCTCTAGCTCAAGAGGAAAGCCGCTCAATTTCTGAAAATGTGACATGGGGACATAGGAAAAGATTTTCAGATGGAAAAGTAAGCCTTCCATATGGCCAATTCCTTGGATATGAAAAAGGTGAAGATGGACTTCCAAAAATAGTAGAAAAGGAAGCAGAAATTGTTAGAAAGATTTATAGATTGTTTCTTAAAGGAAAGACTCCTTCAGGTATAGCTAAAGAACTTACAGAAGAAAACATACCAACTCCTGGAGGGAAGAAAGTGTGGTGTAGTTCAACTGTACAAAGCATCTTACAAAATGAAAAATATAAAGGGGATGCACTATTACAAAAGTCTTATACAGTTGATTTTCTAACAAAGAAGAAAAAGATTAATGAGGGAGAAGTTCCACAATATTATGTAGAGAACAGCCATCCAGCTATTATTGAACCAGAAACCTTTGACCTAGTGCAACTTGAGATGAAAAAGCGAAAGGAAGCTAAAGGTTACAAGACAGGGGGAAGCTGCTTTTCAGGGAAAATAGTATGTGGAGAATGTGGAAGCTTTTATGGAAGTAAAGTTTGGCACTCAAACAGTAAATACAGAAGAACCATATGGCAATGCAACCACAAGTTTAAGAATGAAAAGAAATGCAAGACTCCACACATCTATGAGAACCAGATTAAGGAGGCATTTATCAAAGCTTTTAATAGCTTAATAGAAAATAAAGAAGAAATTATAACGGGCTATGAAGTTATATTGGAAGAACTTCTAGACACAACAAAGCTTGAAAAGAAGGCAGCTGTTATTCAAAATGAGATGGAAATAGTAGAAGAAT
>NZ_FQXR01000019.1 GCF_900130025.1 Sporanaerobacter acetigenes DSM 13106
AATGCGCTTTATTTTTCACCAAAATATATATGGATAGATGTACTTAATGAAAAGGGCAAATTAGTTACTTTAGATTATAAAGACTATAGAGAGGGTATACAAAGTTTAGATGTATTGTTTATTCCTAAAGAGTCAGATTACTCATTTGTTGTTGAGGAAGTAAAGAGCCCATTGTCAAGACTTTTGAAAAGGATAAAAATAAAGGGACTATTTAAATAAGTCCCTTAATTTGTGTTCAATTTTAATTTGCTTAAATCTATAGAATATATAATATGTCTTTTGCTATTTTCTATAGGAGGGGATAAACTTATATATCCCTTATTTAATTCTTCATCGTAAAACAATTTGTCACCAGTTATATTTGCAAATTCTTTAAATGAATTGTCTTTAATATTGTATTTCACAAGGGTATAATCATTGTTGCAAGAGTTCTTTGCAATTATAATCAAATTTTCCGAATTAAGTTTTACATAGTTTTTGACATTTAAATCTGTTTCTTTTTGTACCAATGCCTCTTTTAAATCATAACTATATAGGTTATCTTCGTTTTTATCATGAATATTTTTCAGATAAAGTATTTTATCATCATTTAAGAAGTTTGCACTATATCCTTCATCTAATTTTTTTAGCGTAGTTCCGTCTTTTGTCAAATAAATGTTTTGATTTAGCTCACCTTCATCAAATTCTGTGAATACAATTAAATCACCATTTATATCAAAATTAGATATATTTTTAGGAGTAGTAAAAATATTTTCTAAACTGTTGTCTTTGATATTGTATGAAAACATTGTGGATTTATCCTTTGCATTATTGTCCATAAAACATAGTGTGGAATTGTCTTTCCAACTTATATTCCAAGTATGATTGTATCCAATAGGTGTTATTTTATTTGTTATTTTATCTTTCATATTTATTAAATAAATATCAGTTTCATTTTCGTCATTTTCAATCAAAGAGATATAATTGTTATCTGGATTAAATATTGCTGAATAGATAGAATCATTTGTTTCATAAATCTTTTCTTTTTCTTTAGTCTCTAAATTGTAGAGCCAAAGTACATTGCTAGTTGTTGAGTCATTAGAATGCTCTTGTTTGTATAGCAAGTATTTTTTAGGTACATAATCTATAATTAGCCCATCATCTATATAGTCGGAAACAATATTTCTGTTAGAGGACAGAATTTCTCCTGTAAGGGCATCTGCTTTTACAGATAAGTTTACCAATGGTGCTTTTAAATTTTCTTTATCAAAGATATTGTTGAAAGAAATATTCCAAACAAAACTGTCTTTATTGCGAACTAGATTTACTTCTGGTATAGTGTTTGGTGATATTTTAAAATGAGAATATATTTTGTTAAGAGTTTGAGTTTTTCCAAATTTCAATTCTATAGGTTTATAATTTTGGTTGATTATATTGAATTTAAAATTTTTCAAACTTTCATTGTCCAAATCATATAGAACAATATTTGCTTGAGGTATTACAAGTTGAGTTTTATCATCTTCCAACAGTCTATTAGTATAAATATTTATTTCATTGTCTGATTTAGTTATTTTATCTATGGTGACTCCAGAGCATTCTACAAGGCCCAGAGAAGCTAGCAATTTGGTTTTGCCATCTTTAGTGTTCAGTTCTACATTTGGTTCTATTGTCTGATATCCTTTAGATAAGACAATTTTTTCTATTTTGTACCCAATGGGTTTTTCTTCAAGTTTCTCGCTAGATTCAAGTTTGTGAGTAGTGTTGTTACATGAAACTAGTAATAAAATTAATAATGTGATAAATATTAGTAGAAGTATTTTTTTCATTTAAGCCGCCTCCTTCTCTAATAGTTTATACTATTCAACAAAGAAGTTCAATTACCTTTTTTATTGAAATTTTTATTGGGAGAATTATTTTAAAATCCCTTTGACATTAAAGATAAATAGATTATAATTTAATAATAGGAACGAACGCACGTTCAAACAAAAGAGGTGAATGTTTTGAATAAATTTAAGATAAAATCGGACTTTAAACCTACTGGTGATCAGCCAAAGGCTATAGAAAAACTTTCTCAAGGAATATTAAATGGGGAAAAATATCAGACTCTTTTAGGAGTGACGGGTTCTGGGAAAACTTTTACTATGGCAAATATCATTGAAAATGCACAAAAACCTACATTGGTTATAGCTCATAACAAGACATTGGCTTATCAATTGGCCAGTGAGTTTAGAGAATTTTTTCCTGACAGTGCAGTAGAGTATTTTGTCAGCTACTATGACTATTATCAACCAGAAGCCTATGTACCTCAGACAGATACCTATATTGAAAAAGATGCCTCCATAAATGATGAAATAGATAAATTAAGACACTCTGCTACAGCTGCTCTTTTTGAGAGAAAAGATGTGATTATAGTTTCTAGTGTGTCTTGTATATATGGATTAGGGGATCCTATTGACTATGAAAATTTAGTGATTTCCATAAGGCCAGGGATGATAAAGGATAGAGATGAAATCATAAGAAAACTTGTAGATATTCAATATGTAAGAAATGATATCAATTTTACAAGGGGAACTTTTAGAGTTCGAGGAGATGTACTGGAAATATTTCCAGCTTCATCTAGTGAAAATACCATTAGAGTTGAATTTTTTGGGGATGAAATAGACAGAATTGTAGAAGTAAATTATCTTACAGGAGAAATTATAGGACTTAGAAGTCATGTCTCTATTTTTCCTGCTTCTCACTTTGCTACTTCCGAAGAAAAAGTTGAAAGGGCAATAGTGACAATTGAGGAAGAGTTAGAAGAAAGGTTGAGAGAACTTAAAAGTCAAGATAAGCTTTTGGAGGCTCAAAGATTAGAACAGAGAACTAGATATGATATTGAAATGCTCAAGGAAATGGGATACTGTCAAGGAATAGAAAACTACTCTAGACATATAAGTGGAAGGTCAGAGGGTAGTAGACCATATACACTTATTGATTATTTTCCAAAAGATTTTTTGATAATAGTAGATGAATCTCATGTGACTATTCCCCAAATCAGGGGTATGTATGAAGGGGACAAATCCAGAAAGACTACTCTTGTAGAGTATGGATTTAGACTTCCATCAGCGTTGGATAATAGACCTTTGAAATTTAATGAATTTGAAGAACATATAAATCAAATAGTATTTGTCAGTGCAACTCCAGGGCCCTATGAATTGGAACATTCTGAAAGTGTAGTAGAGCAAATCATAAGGCCTACAGGTCTACTTGATCCAGAAATTGAAGTACGACCTACAGAAAATCAAATTGATGATTTAGTTGCAGAAATAAGGAAGAGAGAAAAGAAAAAAGAAAGAGTACTTGTGACTACTTTGACTAAAAAAATGTCAGAAGATCTTACAAACTATTTTAAAGAAATAGGTATAAAGGTCACGTATCTTCATTCGGATATAGATACTATTGAAAGAATGGAAATCATAAGGGATTTGAGACTTGGAAAGTATGATGTATTGGTAGGAATAAATCTTTTGAGAGAAGGACTTGATTTGCCAGAAGTTTCACTTGTAGCAATACTTGATGCAGATAAAGAGGGATTTTTAAGATCAGAGACTTCTTTGATTCAAACTATAGGGAGAACTGCAAGAAATTCTTCTGGAAAAGTAATCATGTATGGAGATACTATCACAAGGTCTATGAAAAAAGCCATAGATGAAACCAATAGAAGAAGAAAAATTCAAGATGAGTACAACAAAGAGCATAGTATCACACCAAAGACAATAGTTAAGGCTGTAAGAGATGTGATTGAAGCTACTAAAGTTGTAGAAGAAGATGAAAAATATGAAGATGTGAAGATGTCCAAAGAAGAAATAGAAAATATCATTGAAGGGCTTAAAGATGAAATGCTTAAAGAAGCAGAATCTTTAAATTTTGAAAGAGCTGCCGAAATAAGAGACAAGATAATGGAGTTAAAGAAGATGCTCTAGTTGAAGGGGTGATTAAATGTCAAAAGATAAGATAATTATAAAAGGAGCAAGAGAACATAATTTGAAAAATGTGAATTTGGAACTTCCACGAGATGAATTCATAGTCATAACAGGGCTTAGCGGTTCTGGAAAGTCATCTTTGGCTTTTGATACTATTTATGCAGAAGGTCAAAGAAGATATGTAGAAAGTCTTTCTGCCTATGCAAGACAGTTTTTAGGTCAGATGGAAAAGCCTGATTTGGATTATATTGAGGGGCTTTCTCCAGCCATATCTATAGATCAGAAGACAACAAGCAAAAATCCCAGATCTACTGTAGGAACTGTGACGGAGATTTATGATTATTTGAGACTTCTCTTTGCAAGAATTGGGACACCTTATTGCTATAAATGTGGAAAAGAAATAACCAGTCAAACAGTAGATCAAATGGTAGACAAGATAATGGAATTGGAAGATAGGACAAAGATTCAAATACTTGCTCCTGTAATTAGAGGGAAAAAAGGAGAACATCAAAAGGTATTAGAGTCTATAAAAAAAGAAGGATTTATAAGAGTAGTAGTAGATGGAGAAATGCATGAAATTACTGATGAGATATCGTTAGAAAAAAATAAAAAGCATAATATAGAGATAGTCATTGATAGAATTGTTGTGAAGGAAGGTATTGAAGGCAGAGTTGCTGATTCTATAGAGACAGCACTTAAACTTTCTGATGGACTAGTTATAGTGGATATCATAGATGGAGATAAGATGTTGTTTAGTCAAAAATTGGCTTGCCCTGATTGTGGAGTAGTCATTGAAGAACTTTCTCCAAGGATGTTTTCTTTTAACAGCCCTTTTGGAATGTGCCCAACTTGCAATGGCATAGGGTATTACAAAAAAATAGATAAAGATCTTGTCATCCCCAATCCTTCTTTGAGTATAAATGAAGGTGGTCTTGCTCCATATAGCAATTCGGGAGAAAATACTTATTATTATCAAATATTTAAAACCTTGGGAGAAATTCATAGTTTCAGTATGGATGCGCCTTTAAAGGATGCACCAAGTGAATTTTTAGATGAACTATTGTATGGTACAGATAGAGTTATAAGTTTTAATTTTGAGAGTCATTTTACTGGTCCTAGATCTTATAAGGGAACTTTTGAAGGAATCATACCAAATTTAGAGAGAAGATATAGAGAAACTAATTCTGATTACATGAGGGATAGAATAGATGAATTTATGGCTGAAAATCCATGCCCTCATTGTCATGGGAAAAGACTTAAAGAAGAAGTTTTAGCAGTTAGGATAAATGGATTGAATATAGCAGAAGTGACGGATTTATCTATTAGAGAATCACTAAAATTCTTTGAAAATTTGAAACTCACTGAAAGACAAGAGCTTATAGCCCATCAGATACTTAAAGAAATAGTAGAGAGACTTAAATTTTTGCAAGATGTTGGTCTAAATTATTTGACCCTTTCTAGAAGTGCTGGTACTCTTTCGGGAGGAGAATCTCAAAGAATAAGATTAGCAACTCAGATAGGTTCTAGCCTTGTAGGAGTAGTATATGTTCTTGATGAACCTAGTATTGGACTTCATCAAAGAGATAATGCAAAACTTCTTAAAACTCTTAGAAATTTAACGGATTTAGGGAATACCCTTATTGTTGTAGAACATGATGAAGAAACTATGTATAGTGCAGATTATATCGTGGATGTAGGTCCTGGAGCTGGTACACATGGGGGATATATAGTAGCTGAGGGAACTGTTGAAGATATAAAGAAATCAGAAGAATCCATTACAGGTCAATATCTTTCAGGAAGAAAGAAAATTGAAGTACCTGCAAATAGAAGAAAACCTAATGGAAAATGGGTTGAAATAATAGGTGCTAATGAAAACAATTTAAAAAATATTGATGTAAAAATACCTTTAGGGGTTTTCACTTGTATCACTGGAGTTTCTGGCTCTGGTAAAAGTACCCTTATAAATGAGATATTATATAAAAGTCTTGCAGGACAATTAAATGGAGCAAAGGTAAAACCAGGGAAACATAAGAAAATAAAAGGCCTTAAAAATCTTGACAAGGTAATAGAAATAGACCAGTCTCCTATAGGAAGAACTCCAAGATCTAATCCTGCTACTTATACAGGGGTATTTGACTATATAAGAGATGTATTTGCCATGACTACAGAAGCAAAGATGAGAGGGTACAACAAAGGCAGATTCAGCTTCAATGTAAAGGGAGGAAGATGTGAAGCCTGCAATGGAGATGGAATCATAAAAATAGAGATGCATTTTTTGCCTGATGTATATGTTCCATGTGAAGTATGTAAAGGGAAAAGATACAATAGAGAGACTCTTCAAGTCAAGTACAAGGGAAAAACTATATCTGATGTATTGGATATGACTGTGGAGGAGGCATTGGAGTTTTTTGAAAATATCCCAAATATAAATAGAAAACTTCAAACTTTATATGATGTAGGGCTAGGATATATAAAACTTGGTCAACCTTCTACACAGCTTTCTGGAGGAGAGGCCCAAAGAGTGAAACTTGCCACAGAACTAAGCAAGAGAAGTACTGGAAAGACCCTCTATATACTAGATGAACCTACAACAGGACTTCATATGGCTGATATTCACAAGCTCATTCAAGTGCTAGACAGATTGGTGGAAAACGGAAATTCAGTAGTAGTCATTGAACACAATTTAGATGTGATAAAGACTGCAGATTATATTATAGATTTAGGTCCAGAAGGCGGGGATGAAGGAGGAACTATTGTTGCAACAGGAACCCCAGAGGAAGTAACTAAAGTGGATGCTTCATATACTGGACAATTTTTGAAAGAAGTTTTAAAATAAATTCATGTTTAAATCCTCTATTTTTGTCCATACTCTCTATTGGGAGGGATATGGATGAAAAAGAGGATTCTTTGTTTTATAATGCTTTTTTATTTAATATTTGCATTGTACACTATGGTTTTTTCTCAAAATAATTACAATAAAATAGATGTTTCTTTTAAAGATATTGTTTTAAAGGGTCAAGGAGGAATATATAATTTACATGGAGAAACTTTTTATTATAACAATAAACTTTATGCTCCAGTTTCAAATGTGATAAAAGCTCTAGGAGGAGAAGGAATATTAAATAAAGAAGAAAATGAGATAACTATAAGAAATTATAAGGATTTTCCTGAATGCAATAGTTTAAAGGGAGAAGTGTTTGCCTACGGTATGATAATGAGTATTGATTATCAATCTAGAAAACTAGAAATAGAACAGTATTTAGATGATAATAGCATAGAATTACCTTCTAAACTAGAAGTTAAAAAAGATGTGAATATAATATTGGAGAGAAATGACAAGAAGATGAATTTGGATTTTGCCGATTTGAAAGCTGGAGATAGAATAGGCCTTATTTTAGATAAAGAAAAAAATGTAAGAGCAATCATTTTGTCTAAATAGAGTTTCATAAAAAGTATAGCAAAATCATCTACTTTCTGATACAATATCATTGCAATATTTATTATGGACAGAAAGAGGTATTTTATGAGCCAAGTTGTATTTTATATAATAATATTTTTTTCAATATTAGGAGCTATAGACAAATTGCTGGGGAACAAGCTGGGACTTGGTATAAAGTTTGAGGAAGGCTTTAAAGGCATGGGGAGTCTTGCAATGACTATGATAGGTATATATTGTCTTTCGCCTGTCATAGCTCATTATTTTTTGTCTTTTTTGTTGCCTCTATCAAGGGCAACAGGAGCAGATCCTTCTATTTTTATAGGCAGTATTTTAGCTTGTGACATGGGAGGATATACGGCAGCTGTAGAGATTGCAGCCAATGAGGAAATGGCAAAGTTTTCTGGAATCATTCTAGCTTCTATGATGGGAGCTACTATATCTTTTACTATACCTGTTGCTACAAATATATTGTCCGAGGAGGATTTTGATTATTTTGCAAAAGGTGTATTGTCTGGAATAGTTACTATACCTGTTGGATGCTTTATAGGTGGACTAGCTATGGGATTAGCTATTAAAGACATATTTATAAATACAATTCCAATTGTAGTATTGTCTGTAGTTATAGCTATATGTCTTGTAAAGATCAAAGAAAAAATCGTGAAATTATTTATAAATATAGGTAAAGTAATATTTTTTATAAGTATCGTTGGACTTATATTGAGTATATTGGAATTTGTAATTGGCATAAATATAGTGCCTGGAATGATACCTTTTGAAGAGGGAGTTGTAGTAGTGGGGAAAATAGCAGTTATATTGTCGGGAGCTTATCCTTTGATTTATTTTCTATCGAAGGTATTGGCAAAAGGATTGTCGAGTTTAAGTGATAAGTTAGGGGTAAACGATATTTCTATACTAGGTCTTATAACTTCTTTGGCCAACAATGTACCAACTCTTGGAATTTTAAGGAACATGGATTGGAAAGGCAAGATAATAAACTCGGCTTTTGTAGTAAGTGGTGCTTTTACTTTTGGAGGCCAATTGGGGTTTGTTTCAGGTGTTTCTGAAGACATGGTAATACCTTTTATATTTGCTAAACTTGCAGCAGGATTCAGTGGAATACTTGTTGCTATGTTCTTTATAAAGTTAGAAGAGAAAAACAGAAAAAGTGTGATATAATTATTTTGAGAATCTAAATATAAGGGGGTTAAAAAAATGAGTACCATAAATGAAAGAATAGCGTCTCTAAGAAGTTTAATGAAAGAAAGAGGGATAGATGCCTATATAATACCGACCTATGACCCTCATCAAAGTGAATATGTAGGAGATCATTGGAAGACAAGAGTTTGGATATCTGGATTTACAGGCTCAGCAGGGACTGTTGTCATAACAATGAAGGAAGCAGGATTGTGGACAGATGGTAGATATTTTATACAAGCAGCAAATCAAATCAAAGATAGTGAAATAAAGCTTTTTAAAATGGGTATCCCAGGAGTTCCATCCTACATGGAATGGCTTAAAGAAAATTCAACTGAAGGTTCTAGTCTAGGATATGATGGAAAAGTATTCCCAGTTTCAGATGTAAAACAAATAGAAGATAAACTTTCAAGCAAAAATATAAAATTAGTTGAAGATTATGATCTTGTAGGAGAAATATGGGGAGATAGACCAGAGCTTCCAATGGATAAAATATTTATTTATGATGTAAAGTATACAGGAAAGAATCCAAAGGAAAAGATAAATGAAGTAAGAGAAAAAATGAAAAAAGTAGACGCTTCCTATTATGTATTGGGGAGCTTAGATGATATAGCTTGGGTCTACAATATAAGAGGAAATGATGTTGAGTGCAACCCAGTAGTTACTTCTTATGGACTTATTTCTATGGATAAAGCTTATCTATTTGTTCATAAATCAAAAGTTCCTACAGAAGTTGAAAAGTACTTAAATGACAATGGTATAGAAGTAGTTGAATATGATGAAGTGAGAAAGTATGCTGAAAATATAAAAGAAAATTCTAGAGTGTTTATAGATCCAAGTAGAATAAACAAATGGTTATATAATGGCATACCAAGTAGTTGCAAGATAGTTGAAGGAAGAAATATCACTACAGATTTAAAAGCAGTTAAAAACTCAGTAGAAATAGGAAATTTAAAGAATTCTTATATAAAAGACGGAGTGGCATTGGTTAAATTTTTGTATTGGTTAGACCAAAATATAGGCAAAATTCCAATGTCAGAAATATCTGTTACTGAAAAATTGGAGGATTTCAGAAGAGAACAAAAAGATTTTGTGGAACCTAGTTTTGATACCATAGCTGGATACAAAGAGCATGCTGCTATGATGCACTATAGTGCTACAAAAGAATCTGATTATAGTCTTGAAAAAGAAGGAATGCTTCTAATTGATTCAGGTGGACAATATTTAGATGGAACTACAGATATAACAAGAACTATAGTATTAGGTCCTATTTCAGAAGAAGAAAAGAAAGACTTTACTTTGACATTGAAAGGCCATATAAATCTAATAAAGGCTAGATTCCTATATGGAGCAACAGGTTCAAATTTAGATGTGCTTTCAAGATTTCCATTGTGGCAAGAAGGTCTTGACTACAAATGTGGTACAGGTCATGGAGTAGGATATTTCTTAAATGTTCATGAAGGGCCACATAGAATTTCACCAGCACCAAATACAGTTAGATTGGAAGAAGGAATGGTTGTAACTATAGAACCAGGTGTATATAAAGAAGGGAAACATGGTATAAGAATTGAAAATGACGTAGTAGTTAAAAAAGACATTGAAACAGATTCAGGTCAATTTATGAAATTTGAAACTATATCTTATTGTCCAATAGATTTGGAAGGGGTAGATGTAGAACTATTAAATGAAAGTGAAAAACAATGGTTAAATAACTATCATGAAGAAGTTTACAAAAGATTATCTCCATATCTAGAAGGAGAAGAAAAAGAATGGTTGAGAAGAGAAACTAGAAATATATAAGTAGAAAAGCTCCGCAAGGAGCTTTTTCTATTTTAACATAAGACTCTCTTGAGAAAGTCTTGGGCCCTTTGATTTTGAGGATTTTTAAAAAATATTTCTGGGGTTCCTTCTTCAAGGACAATACCTTCATCCATGAATACAATTCTATCTGCAACTTGTTTGGCAAAACTCATTTCATGAGTAACTATAATCATCGTCATTCCTTCAGCTGCAAGTTGTTTTATGACTTCTAAAACTTCTCCGACCATTTCTGGATCAAGTGCTGAAGTAGGTTCGTCAAACAATATTAAGTCTGGGGACATAGCTAGAGCTCTAGCTATTGCAACTCTTTGTTTTTGGCCTCCAGAAAGTTCGGTTGGATAACTAGATGTTTTATCTTGTAATCCCACTTGATTAAGTAACTCAAATGCGATGCTTTCAGCGTCTTCTTTTTTTAATTTCTTTAGTTTTATAGGAGCAAGGGTGATATTATCTATTACTGTTATATGGGGAAACAAATTAAAATTTTGGAAGACCATTCCCATCCCTTGTCTTATTTTATTTATGTCATTTTTATTATTTGTAATTGAAAGATCTTTAAAGAATATTTCGCCACTTGTGGGTTCTTCTAGCCTGTTTAAACATCTTAGAAGAGTGCTTTTTCCCGATCCACTTGGTCCAATTATAACAACTACTTCTCCTTTTTTTACTTGCAAATTTATGCCTTTTAGTACATGAAGATTTTTAAATTTTTTATGCAAGTTAACAACATCAATCACTTGTCCTCAATCTCCTTTCAAAGACACTTAGAATTTTAGATAGTGAAAAAGTAAGTATGAAATATATCGTTGCAGATATAATCAAAGGTTCAAAAGGTTTAAATGTATTTCCTCTTACTGTATCAGTATTGTACATTAGTTCATGTATTCCGATGATTGAAACTATGGAAGATTCTTTAATGATTGTTATAAATTCATTTCCAAGAGCAGGTAATATATTTTTTATAGCCTGTGGAAGTATGATGTTTTTCATTGCCATTGAATATGTCAAACCCAAGGATTTGGCAGCTTCCATTTGTCCTTTATCTACAGCTTGAATACCAGCTCTTATTATTTCAGCTACATAGGCACTGCTATTTATGGACAAAGCTATGATTCCTGCCATGATTTCAGGAAAATTTATACCTAAAATAGGAAGACCATAATAAACTATACATAACTGAACTAATACAGGAGTTCCTCTTATAAATTCTATATAAATAGAGGCTATAGATTTTAAAACCACATTGTGTGATATCCTCATTAAAGCAAAAATCATTCCAAAAATTATTCCAAAAATTATAGTGAATAGGGACAAAAACAAAGTTATCTTTGTTCCTTCTAAAAAAAATCCGTAATAATCTTTCAAGAAACTAAAATTCAAAATATTCCCTCCTACTCTTCTGAAAGCATTGTTGCATTCTTTATGAAATTGTCTAGAAACTTATTTTCAACTAATCTATCAATGGTCTTGTTCATAGTATCTACAAGTTCTTTGTTTCCTTTTTTAACAGCTATTGCCACTCCATCTTCTTTCCCAAAAGATATGTATGAAAGGCATAAGTCGGGATTTGCATTGACATAGGCTTCAGCAACAGGTTTTACTAAAACTATTCCTTCTATCTTTTTGTTTTTCAATTCCAATACTAAATCTGTGATTTTACCTAAAGATTTAAGCTGTGCATTTTCGATTTTATTTAGTGCTACTTCTTCTTGAATTGTTCCTTTTTGAGCACCAACTTTCATTCCTTTTAATTCTTCAATTGACTTGTATTTTTCCTTATCTTCAGTTCTAATCAAAAATCCTTGATCAGCTTCATAATATTTTTTAGTGAAATCAACACTCTTAGCTCTTTCGGTAGTTGGAGTCATACCTGCTATTATAAAATCCACATTACCAGTTTGCAGAGATCCCAACAATCCCTTAAAATCCATATCTTTTATTTCAAGTTCCACATCTAAATCTTTAGCAATTTCTTTAGCAATTTCAATATCAAATCCTACGATTTCATCTTTGCCATGTATCTGTTTGTGAAATTCATAAGGAGGATAGTCTGCACAAGTTCCAATAACTATCTTGCCAGAATCCTTAATTTTTTCGATTGATGATTTATTTTCAGTTTCTTTTGAAATATTTTTAGAATTTCTACATCCTGATAAGGATGTGAAGGTTAAAATTATAATTGCTACTAGTATTATGTAAGCATTGAATTTTTTTGTCATTTCATATTCCCCCTTAAAATAATTATTATAAGTTAGTATTATAAAACAAAAAGTATAAATTTGCAATATAAATAATAAAAATGCATAAATATTTATTTAGAGGATTATAGAAAGAAAAACTCGAAAGCTTAAAGAAAGAAAAACCGATGAAAGCATACTACTTAATAGAAAAGAATGATATTTAAAAATGATATATTCAAAATATTATGGAAAGTGAAAGATTATGCATCGATGTATAAATATGCATTTGCTATTTTAACAACTCTTTCAATACACTGGAAATTACATCATAAGAATAGCCTTTTCTTTGAAGATATCCACCTAATTTGCGATAGATGGCATTTTTATCGTCATTTTTATAAGACTTGATTTTTTTACTTGCTAAGTTCATGGCTCTTTCAAATTCGTCATCGCAATATTTTTCTATTACTTCATCTACTATATTTTTAGATACGCCTTTTGAGAAAAGCTCTTGTTTGAGTCTATAACTTCCCCAATCTCTGAAATTTATTTTATCTTTTATGAAACTTTCGGCAAATCTTCTATCATCTATTAGTTCTTGTTCTTTTAGAAATTTGATAGTATTATCTATGGTATCTTGACTATATCCTTTAGTGTTCATGCTATTTCTTATTTCACATTCTGATCTCCATCTATACGAGAGAAGATTTAAGGCGTAATTGTTAGCTCTATTTTGTTCTTCACCTTGAAGTACATCTTTTATAAAACTTTCATCTATTTCCATATCTACTTCTAAACTATATTTGTAGAGTATTTCTATATCTATGCCAAAGGCAAAATTTTCATCTATATATACATTTACTCTATTCTTATTTTTTTGAGATTCTATTTTTGTTATTTTCATTTTATCCATCCTTGCTTGAGTTTATATCCAGTATTATATCACAAAAAATATAGGAAGACATTTATGTCTTCCTATAGAAATTTTGATTGAATTAGTGAACCAAAAGCTTTTCTTTTTCTTCTACGACATCATAGTATAAATTTTTGTTGTATCTAATCATACCTTTTTTGTAACCTTGCATTTCTGCAAGTGTTTTTAGTTCGATTCCTGTTATCTCAATTAGTTCTTCTCTTGTTTTTTCCCCTTTTTTGTCTTTTACTGAACAACGATAAATTGCATCATCTTTTAAATCTTTAACTTCAATTCCCAACGTCTTTAAGATCTTGTTAGATACAGCCAAAACATTCACCCCCTGTTTGATATCTGTTAAAATATATTTATTACATTTATTTAATATGATACACATATATCATACCACATTTTGGGAGAAAATATCAAGAAAATTTCTACAATTCGTATTTGAAATTAGAATATATATAAATATTGAATAGTTTGTGTTATAATTATAGAGTAATAATATATAAAATCCTCATTTTTGCAAAGGGGGGTATAAAAATTAAAAAGGAAAATCTTCTTATATTTTTCGTAAGTATTTTTTTAGGTATATTGATTGCTTTTCAAACTAAGACAGTAAACAATATATTGAATGTGAAATTGCCAATCAATAGAAGCAACAATCAATTAGTTAATCAAATCAAAAAAGAAAGAGAAGCTAACAAATTGTTAGAAGATGAAATAAAAAGTGCAAATAAAATTGTAAACAATTATGAAAAAGGTGTTGTGGAAGAAGATGATGAAGTAAAAGAGGTATTTGATGATATCCAAAAATACAAGATTATGATAGGATATGAAGATGTGCATGGGTCTGGTATTTTAATAGAAATAAATGATCTTTATGATGACTTTTTTTATTTTACTGATGAACAAGTTTTATTTGAAAAAAAAGAATTGTTGATGTTTATAATTAATTCATTAAAACTTGGTGGAGCAGATGCCATTGCAATAAATGATTTGAGATTTACCAATCATACAGAAATAGAAGTGGCAGGGAATCACTTTGAGATAAATGGAACTTCTACCAATACACCTTTTGCCATAAAAGCTATTGGTAATCAAGACAATTTATATGAAGTAGTCAAAAATTTAGTTGATGATTCAATGTTTGATATAAAAATCACCAAAGAAGAAGATATCGTTATTCCAAAGGCTAACAAAACTATTGAATATAAATATGCAGAACCAGTCTTAAATAGCAAAAGATAAAGCATCCTTTTTTGGATGCTTTTATAAATATTTTCTCATTTCTATTTCATTTTGCTTGAGTATATATAGAATTTGATTTTTTTCTTCTCCCCTTGTATTTAATGTTATTTTTCCTTGTTCATATTCGATAAACAATTCTATTCCATCTTGTAATGGCAGATATCCGTCAATCATAGTATATGGATAAAAACCTGTAGTATTATGGAGAGGTTGACCAAGAGGGATATCTATTCTCAAATCCATTCCCGTCACAACAATTCCTTCTTGTGTAAATATTATTTTCATGGTTTTTTCAGAATATTTGAGTAAAAATATTGAGATAATCAAAAAAACAACAAAAAGGACTATATTGATTATAGATATAGATTTAAAAGAGACATTGGCTATAACTGAGGCAAAATATATTAGAACTAAAAATAGATAAATCCATGATTTTTCCGTTTTGGTGAAATTGTCCCCATCTATTTCTAAAAAAACTTTGCTTTGGGATAATAATTTTTTGTTCCATTTAAATTTTAAAAATCCTTGAAAAAACATAAAAAATATAAGACCTATAGAAAGTATTATGGGAAGTATACTATCTTTTGCCCTAGATGAATTTTTTAACATTGGATTTAATATGAGGGGCAAAATAGATATAAATGCAATTGTCACCATAAAGGATATAAAAAATGCTATAGATTTTTTCATTTTCACCATAAACAAGCCTCCTAAAATATTGTTATGATATATATTATATATTATTGAAAAATCTTATTCAATTTACTTATAATAATATAATGATATATTTAAATAGAAAGGTGATTTTATGTTTAATATAGAGGAAGAGCTAAAAAAACTGCCTGATAAACCAGGAGTATATATAATGAAGAATGAAAGTGGAGAAATAATTTATGTAGGTAAAGCAATATCTTTAAAAAGAAGAGTAAGACAATACTTTCAATCTTCAAGAAATAATACAGTTAAAGTAAATGCCATGGTTAAAAATATAAGTGAATTTGAGTACATAATAGTAGACAATGAAGTAGAAGCTTTAATACTTGAATCAAATTTGATAAAAAAGCATAAGCCTAAGTACAATGTACTTCTAAGAGATGATAAACAATATCCCTATATAAAAGTAACTACAAACGAAAAATATCCTAGAGTTATAAAGACCAGAAAAGTATTGAAGGATGGAGCAAAGTATTTTGGACCCTATCCAAGTGGATATGCAGTCAATGATGCTCTTGAAATAATCAGGAATTTATATCCTATTAGAACTTGCAAATTAAAGCTTAATGGAGAAAAAGTATTAGATAGACCTTGTCTTAACTATTATATAGGCAGATGTCTAGCACCATGCCAAGGAAATGTAGATGAGAAGACGTATTTGGAAATGATAGATGAAATACTTATGTTTCTAAATGGTAGAGAAGAGAAACTTGTAGAGATGATAGTTGAGAAAATGAATGAGGCTTCTAGAAATTTAGACTTTGAAAATGCAGCAAAATATAGGGATCAGGTAAATTCACTGAAATTAATTCTTGAAAAGCAGAAGATTGTTTCTGCTAGCAATATAATAGATCAAGATATTATAGGTATGGCTAGAGGTGTTGAAGATGTATGCGTGCAAGTCTTTTTTATAAGAGCAGGTAAGATTATGGGAAGAGAGCATTTTATTTTGTCTGATGTGGAGCATCTAGATAGAAGTGAAATATTGAGTTCGTTTATAAAACAGTTTTATCTTGGAACAGCTTATGTACCAAAGGAAATATTTGTAGAAGAAGAATTTGAAGATATAGAGGTAGTATCAAAATGGCTGAGCGAGAAGAGAGGAACCAAAGTAGATATAAGGATTCCAAAACGAGGCGAGAAGAGCCAGTTGATGGAAATGGTCAGAAGCAATGCTCTAAATACTCTAAATCAATATGGAGAAGATATAAAGAGGAAAACAAAAGAAAGAGAAAAAGCTTTGGAAGAATTGGCAAGTATCATGGAATTAGATAAAATACCATTTAGGATAGAGGCTTTTGATATATCCAATATTCAAGGAGTAGAACCTGTAGGGAGTATGGTAGTATTTGAAAATGGAGTACCTAAAAAAAGTGATTATAGAAGATTTAAGATAAAGACAGTTATAGGTCCAAATGACTATGCTAGTATGGCAGAGATTATAAAGAGGAGATTTGAAAGATGGCCTTCTTGTCTACCAGATCTCATCATGATAGATGGAGGAAAGGGACAGGTAAATATAGTAGAAAGGGTACTCAAAGATTTAGTCATAGATATAGCTGTATGTGGACTTGTAAAAGATGAATTTCACAGAACTAGGGGTATTATATATAAAAACAATGAAATAAATTTAGAGGAAAGCGAAGGAACTTTTAAATTAATAACTAGAATTCAAGATGAAGCTCATAGATTTGCTATAAGTTATCACAGAAGTTTGAGAAGTAAAAAGATGTTCAAATCTGTATTAGATGACATAAATGGTGTAGGTGATAAAAGAAAAAGAGCACTCTTAAAGGCTTTTGGAAGTGTAGATGGAATAAAAAAAGCTTCCTTGGAAGAACTCGTAGATGTTGAAGGAATGAACAAAACTGTGGCAGTAGAAGTGTACAATTTTTTTAGAAAAGACAATAAAAAAAGTGAAGAATAAAAATGGGGAAGTGATGGTATGGATTATGTTACATTGGACAAATTGATAGAAGATTTAAATTTAGAAACTATATATTGTGCAGACAATATAAATAAGGTGAAGATAAATAAAAGTGATGTAAATAGACCAGGACTTCAGCTGGCAGGATATTTTGATTATTTTGCCTATGAAAGACTACAGATAATAGGAAATGTGGAGTGGTATTATTTTGACAGCTTAGATGAACAAGTAAAACTTGAAAGAATAGAAAAAATGTTTTCTTATCCAATACCTGCTGTTGTTATAGCTAGGGATTTAGAAGCATTTCCTGAAATGATTCAATTTGCAAAGGAAAAAAACAGGACAATTTTAAGAACTGAATATTCCACTACCAAATTTGTAAATTTGCTCATAAACTATTTGGACGATGTATTGGCTCCTGAAATTACAGTTCATGGAGTATTGGTAGAAGTATATGGTATGGGTATATTGTTGACTGGTAAAAGCGGTGTAGGAAAAAGTGAAACAGCTCTTGAACTCATCAAACGAGGTCACAGGCTTATAGCAGATGATGCTGTAGAGATAAAAAGAGTAGAAGATGATATTAGAGGAACTGCACCAGAAATAATAAGACATTTTATGGAAATAAGAGGCATAGGAATACTTGATATAGAAAGGCTTTATGGTGTAGGAGCCGTTAAAAAATGGGAATTCATAGATATGGTTATAGAATTAGAATTCTGGGACGAAAACAAAGAATATGACAGAATAGGTTTAGATGAAGAATATACAGAAATTTTAGGTATAAAGATACCTAAATTAGTTATACCAGTAAGACCAGGAAGAAACACTGCCATGATAGTAGAAGTTGCAGCTAGGAACAATAGACAAAAAATTTTAGGATATAATGCTGCAAAAGAACTTGGAGAAAGAGTTAAAAATGAAATTGATAAGAGAAAAAAAGACTATCATAAAGTAGATTGATAAAATCATAACAAACAATTAGAACCTTAGAACTAGCAAATATGAGGGTTTGAAAAACAACTACAAATTTATTAATATTTTGTTGGTTGACTTTATAACTCATGTTTAATATACTGAAAATAGAATGTGCCTTGTGGGCATAAAAATATTTAGTACTATAAAGTGTTAAACAAATTGAAAATTATTATAAAGGGGGTCTATAAATGACAAAAGTTATGAAGACCATGGACGGCAATACTGCTGCAGCCTATGTTGCATACGCTTTTACTGATGTAGCAGCAATTTACCCAATAACACCATCTTCACCAATGGCAGAGTTAATTGATGATTGGGCTGCCCATGGGAAAAAGAATATTTTTGGTCAAGAAGTACGAGTTACTGAAATGCAATCAGAAGCAGGAGCAGCAGGAGCTGTTCATGGGTCATTGTCAGCAGGAGCTTTGACAAGTACATTTACTGCTTCTCAAGGATTATTACTTATGATTCCTAATATGTATAAGATAGCAGGAGAATTGATGCCAGGTGTATTTCATGTAACTGCTAGAGCAATTGCAGGTCATGCACTATCAATATTTGGAGACCATTCAGATGTTATGGCTGCTAGACAAACAGGATTTGCTCTTTTAGCTTCAGGTAGTGTTCAAGAAGTAATGGACTTAGCTGGAGTAGCTCATCTAAGTGCTATAAAAGGTAGAGTACCTTTTGTACATTTCTTTGATGGTTTTAGAACAAGTCATGAAATTCAAAAGATTGAATTAATTGATTATAAAGAATATGAAAGATTAGTTGATATGGACGCAGTAAATGAATTTAGAAATAGAGCGTTAAATCCAGAGCATCCATATACAAAAGGTACAGCACAAAACCCAGATATATTCTTCCAAGCTAAAGAAGCATCAAATATATTCTATGAAAGAATTCCGGACATAGTTAACGATTATATGAAGGAAATTTCAGAGATTACAGGTAGGGAATATAAACCATTCAACTATTATGGAGATCCAGAAGCTGAAAATGTTATAGTGGCTATGGGTTCAGTGACAGAGGCTATTGAAGAAACGGTTGATTACTTAAGAGATAAAGGAGAAAAGGTCGGAGTACTTAAAGTTCATCTATATAGACCATTCTCAGAAAAATATTTCTTTGATGTAATGCCAAAGACAGTTAAGAAAATAGCAGTTCTTGATAGGACTAAAGAACCAGGTGCATTGGGAGAACCACTATACTTAGATGTTCGTTCTCTATACTATAGAAAAGAAGATGCTCCTATAATTGTTGGCGGAAGATATGGATTAGGTTCAAAAGATACTACTCCATCACAAATTTATGCTGTATTTGAAAACTTGAAACAAGACAATCCAAAAGATGGATTCACAATAGGTATAGTAGATGATGTAACTCATACATCACTAGATATAAAAGAAGAAATAAAAACTGCCCAAGAAGGAACAATAAGATGTAAATTCTGGGGACTAGGTTCTGATGGAACTGTTGGTGCAAACAAGAGTGCAATAAAGATCATTGGAGACAATACAGATATGTATGCTCAAGGATATTTTGCATATGACAGTAAGAAATCAGGTGGAGTTACTATATCGCATTTGAGATTTGGAAAACAACCTATAAGATCTACTTATTTAATTGATGAGGCTGATTTTATTTCTTGTTCAAAACAATCTTATGTTCACCAATATAGTGTATTAGATGGATTAAAAGATGGTGGTACATTCCTTCTAAATACTACTTGGTCAGTTGATGAATTAGAAGAAAGATTGCCAGGAAATGTTAAGAGATATTTAGCTGAACACAATATAAACTTCTATATTATAAATGCTACAAGTATTGCAAGCGAAATAGGACTTGGAAATAGAACAAATATGATTATGCAATCAGCTTTCTTTGAACTTGCAAAAGTTATACCAATAGAAGAAGCTGTTAAATATTTGAAAGATTCTATAGTTAAGACTTATGGAAAGAAAGGTCAAGAAGTTGTTGACATGAACTTCAAGGCGGTTGACAGAGGAATTGAATCCTTAGTTAAAGTTGAAGTTCCAGCAAGTTGGAAAGATGCTGAAGACGAAGAAGCAGCTTGTGACAAAGAAGTGCCAGATTTCATTAAGAATGTTCTAATTCCAATGAATAGACAAGAAGGAGATAAACTTCCTGTAAGTACTTTTGTAGGGAGAGAAGACGGATCATTCCCACATGGAACTGCAGCTTATGAAAAACGTGGTATTGCTGTAAATATTCCAGAATGGCAAATAGACAATTGTATCCAATGTAATCAATGTTCATTTGTATGTCCTCATGCAGCAATTAGACCAATATTGGTAAATGCAGAGGAAGCTAAAAACAAACCAGAATCATTTGAAACTAAGAAAGCTATGGGTAAAGGACTTGAAGGCCTTGAATACCGTATACAAGTAAGTCCACTTGATTGTACAGGCTGTGGAAACTGTGCTAATATATGTCCTGCAAAGGAAAAGGCATTGGTTATGAAACCATTAGAAAATCTAGTAGAAGTTCAATCTAAAAACTGGGATTTTGCTATGACAGTTGAACCAAAAGAAGAACTTATGGCTAGAAACAATATCAAGGGAAGTCAATTTGCTCAACCATTGCTAGAGTTCTCAGGAGCTTGTGCTGGATGTGGAGAAACTCCATATGCCAAATTAGTTACTCAATTGTTTGGAGATAGAATGGTAATTGCCAACGCTACAGGATGTTCATCAATTTGGGGAGCTAGTGCACCTGCTACTCCATATTGTACAAACAAAGAAGGCAAAGGACCAGCTTGGGCGAATTCATTGTTTGAAGACAATGCTGAATACGGATATGGTATGTCAGTAGCTATCAAACAATTAAGAAATAAATTAGAAGGACTTATGAAAGAATTCATTGAATTAGATGTTGACAGTGAACTAAATGCTGCTTTCAGTGAATGGGTTGAAGGAAAAGATGAAGCAAAGGCTTCAAAAGCTGCAACACTTAAGATTCTTCCATTGCTAAAGAAAGATATTGCCAATGAAAGAGGAAAAGAAGTATTAAGTCGAATAGATGAACTTAGAGATTATCTAATTAAGAAATCTCTTTGGATATTTGGTGGAGATGGTTGGTCATATGATATAGGATTTGGTGGTCTAGATCATGTACTTGCTTCAGGAGAAGATGTAAATGTATTGGTATTTGATACAGAGGTTTATTCAAATACTGGTGGACAATCATCAAAGGCTACTCCAACAGCAGCTGTTGCTAAATTTGCTGCATCTGGAAAGAGAGTTAGAAAAAAAGATTTAGGTATGATAGCAGCTTCTTATGGCTATGTATATGTAGCTCAAGTAGCTATGGGAGCAGATAAAAATCAATTGATAAAAGCTTTAACAGAAGCAGAAAGTTACAATGGACCATCACTTATTATAGCTTATGCACCATGTATCAATCATGGAATTAAGACTGGAATGGGAACTAGCCAAAATCAAGAAAAGAAAGCAGTAGAATCTGGATATTGGCATCTATATAGGTACAATCCAGTGCTAGAGGAAGAAGGAAAGAATCCATTTACTCTAGATTCTAAAGAACCAACTGCTAGCTTCATTGATTTCTTGAATACAGAAGTTAGATATACTTCACTAAAACGAACTTTCCCAGAAATAGCAGAAGAATTGTTTAAGAAAGCAGAACAAGACGCAAAGGCTAGATACGACAAATACAAAAAAATGGCTGAATAAATGAGACAGCAGGGACGGTTCTCACTGTCTCAAAACCGCTTCACAGAATACTATCTGTGAAGCGGTTTTTTATGGCAAGGATAAAATAAAAGTGATATAATCAATTTGTGTAAGAGTGGAAATAAATCGAAGATTATTTTATTTGGAGGGTAAGATGACTAGAATTCTTGTGGTTGATGATGAAAAGGAAATAGCTGATTTGTTAGAATTTTATCTTCAAAATGAGGGATATGAAGTAATAAAAGTTAATACTGGCAAGGGAGCCTTAAGTGTTATTGAAAGTCAAGATATTGACTTAGCTATTTTGGATATTATGCTTCTAGACATTGATGGTTTTACTATTTTAAAGAAGATTAGAGAAAAATATTTTTATCCCGTCATTATGCTTACTGCTAAAGTTGAAGATATTGATAAGATAATGGGTTTGACTATTGGTGCTGATGATTATATCACGAAGCCTTTTAATCCTCTTGAACTTATTGCAAGGGTCAAGACTCAGATTAGAAGGACTAAATTGTACAATAAAGAGATTGAATCAGATTTTATTGACATTAATGGCTTACATATAAATATGAATTCACATAAAGTTTATCTTAATGAAAAAGTTATAGATCTTACGCCTTTGGAATATGACATTTTATTGTATCTAGCTAAAAACAGGGGAAGGGTTATTTCTTCAGAAGAGCTGTTTACTAATGTTTGGGGAGATAAATATATAAATAACAACAATACTGTTATGGCTCATATTGCAAGATTGAGAGAAAAGATGGGCGAGAATACTAGAAAGCCCAAATTTATTAAAACTGTTTGGGGGGTAGGATATATAATTGAATGATTATTATAATTATTTTAAGAAAAAATTCCAACTGAAATTTGTCTTTTGGGCTATTTTATATACTGTAATTATTTTGTTGTTATTTTTTGTATTTAAGGTAATCTTAAGTAGAAAAACATATTTTGGGTATGAATTTATGTATCCTTTTTTTCATTGGGCAAATAACAATAAAGCTTTTTTAATTTTTTTAGTATTAACATTTGGATACGCTATTATAATATTAAGGTGTTTTAAAAAATCATTAAAATATATGGATGAGATTATTAGTGCAATGGAAGAGGTATATAAAAAAGATGATGAAATGATTATTCTTTCGGGAGATTTGAAAGAAGTAAATGACAAGATGAATAAAATTAAGTTTAAATTGAGGGAAAACGAGAAAATAGCTAGGGATTCTGAAAATAGGAAAAATGATTTAATTATATATCTCGCCCATGATTTAAAAACACCATTGACTTCAATTATAGGGTATTTAACTATTCTCAAAGAAGAAAATGATATTAGTGAAAGATTTCGCAAGAAATATCTTGGAATTGTCTATGACAAAGCATTAAGGCTTGAAGATTTAATCAATGAATTTTTCGATATAACACGTTATAATTTAAATGATATTGTACTTGAAAAGTCTACAGTTGATTTTAGTTTTATGATGGAGCAAATCATTTATGAGTTCAAGCCGTTGTTAAGAGAAAAAAATCTTAGCATTAATAGCAATATTGAATCTGGAATTAATATAAATATTGATACAAATAAGATTGAAAGGGTTGTTGACAATATCATTAGAAATGCTATCAATTATTCTTATGCTGATAGTAAAATTGATGTTTGTGTAAATAAAAATGAAAATTTTGTAAATATAGTTATTGCAAATAGAGGGGCAACAATCCCCAGTGCAAAACTTGATCATATTTTTGATGAGTTTTTTAGACTTGATTCTTCTAGAAGTTCCGAGACTGGAAATGCTGGACTTGGACTGGCTATTGCAAAATCAATCGTAACAGCTCATGGTGGTACTATTGCGGCTAAGAGCCAAGATGATATTATAGAAATGAGTGTAAAACTTCCAATTTAATTTTGTAAGAAAATCGTAAGTATTTAGTAATACAAAACGAAAGAAATACACCTTGATTTTTGATAACATTGTATCAGAAACTAAGGTGTATTTTTATGAAATGATTAATGACTAAGCGGGAGGTACATATGATGAAAAAAATTTTTAAACGTTTGATGATTATAATAATACTCTTATTTTTAATTGCTACATTAAAAAACAAATCTAGTTTTTTTGATCTTAATTTAGCGAAATTTTCAAATGTATTTAATTCTGATGATTATTCTAGTAGATATATTTATGTATTGGACCGAGAAAATAAAAGTGTAGAATATGAAAAGAATTCAAGGAAAAGGGCATATCCTGCATCGCTTGCAAAGATTATGACAACTATTGTAGCACTTGAACATATTGATGATCTATCAGCAGTTGCCCCTATAGATGTAGAGACATATAGAAAAATGGTAGAGAATAATGCTTCTATGGCTGGATTTTATGGTAGAGAAGCAGTAACATACAGGGATCTTCTTTATGGAACAATTTTAAGCTCCGGTGGTGAAGCTGCTAATTCTCTTGCTATAAATGTGGCAGGGAGTACCCAAGATTTTGTGCAACTTATGAATGAAAAGGCTTCTGAACTTGGACTTGAAGATACTCATTTTACCAGTCCGGAAGGTCTTCACAATAAGGATCAATATACCTCAGCTTATGACATGGCCAAGCTTTTGGATTATGCTTTGGACAATGGTGATTTTAGAGCAATTTTTACTAAGAAGACTTTCAAGACTACATCTACTATGGATCATCCTGATGGAATTGTGTTAGAATCAACGGTTCTTTCAAAACTTGATGGGATATCAGAAGAAGGTTTTGAGATTGTTGGGGGCAAATCGGGGACAACATATGAAGCTGGAGAATGTTGGGCAACACTTGGTGTAAAGGATGGTCATGAATATATTTGCATAGTTATGGGAGCAACTCTAGAAGATATTAGTAACCCAGATATGGCACAGAGAGAAGATACTGTTAAACTTTATGAGAGAATTAAAACCAATTAATAATAAGGCAGTGAGACTATAGTCTCACTGCCACAAAAAATCATTAGTCATCAAAAGCTTCGTTAACTTTCCAATGTTTCCAAACGTTGCCTACAAGTTCTGGGCCAGGTTTTAGAGTAGTTTTTCCTGGTTTCCAACCTGAAGGAGTAACTTCTCTGCCTTTTGTTTCTCTTACCAATTGGAAAGCTTTTATTTGTCTTATAGTTTCTCCTACATTTCTTCCAACTGGTGGTGTAAGTACTTCAAAACCCTGAATGATGCCATCTGGATCGATAATGAATCTTCCTCTTGTTTCAACTCCGCTATCTTCATCATAAATACCATACATTTTTCCAATACTTCCATCTTGGTCTGCTAGCATTGGAAATGGAATGTTTTTACCAATCATTTTAGATAATTCATGTTCATTCCACATTTTATGAACAAATATTGAGTCTACACTTATTGAAAGAACTTGCACATCTAAGCCTTGCAATTCAGGATATTTTTCAGCAACTGCTGAAACTTCAGTAGCTCAGACAAAGGTGAAATCTCCTGGATAGAAACACAATAGTACCCATTTTCCCTTATAATCCTCTAGACTAACTTTCGTAAATTTGCCATCATGAAAGGCTGGCGCAGTAAAGTTTGGTGCAGGTTTTCCGACTTTTATCATTTTATATTCATCCTCCTTTTTAATTGTTTCAACTACATTAGTAGTTTTATTTTCTGAATTCTTTTCTATTGTAGGTCTAGTACAGCTTGCTTTAATTTCATTTTCCATAAAATCACTCCTATTGATAATTATTATAATAATTATACAAGCTATAGTTTCTATCTATAGTTATACCCACAAAAATTGATTTAAACAATAAAATCAGATTTTTGCCATAGCGTGGCTTCTATACTCGCTGTCTTATACATAAATTGCATCTCTTTTGAATATTTTATATTCGGGAGGTGTTTTCTTTGAAAGGCAAAAAACAGAAATTAGCTGGTATTATTTTAATTGCTTTTATTATATTTTGGTCTATATATACACATTTTAATGATGTGGAATCTCTTACTGATGTAGAAGAAGAAAGTTATACTGGAATGATAAAAATTTATGATTATCCAAGACTAGATTTAGAAAGTGGAAGTAGATATAGCTGGATTCAAGGGAAAATAAAAGCTTTTGAAAGGAAAAATCCTGGCGTATATATTGAATTTACACCACTGGATTGGAAAAGCGGCCCACAACTCATAAGTGAAAGTATGAAAGGTGCTGACGGTCCAGATATAATCCCCATAAGTTATAAATTTGATGATTTCGAAAAGCTTGAAGTACTAGATAAATATTTTTCCAAAGAAGAACTAGATGAATTTAGAGATGAAGCGTTAAAAGCTACTACATATGATGACAAATTGATTGGAATACCTTTTGCCATGAATACTTATGTTATGTATTTAAATTTAGATTTGTTTAATGAAAGAGGAGTATCTTCACCTCATGATGGGAATTGGACTTATGAAGAATTTGTAGAGACTCTTAAGTCTCTTACCTTTGATTTTGATGGAGATGGACTAATTGATCACTATGGATTTGTTTCTTTTGTAGAACCCAATTATTATAATATTTGGGGACTAATACTTGGGGATGGGGCTGATATTTTAGATTGTAAAAGAGAAAATTATTCTTTTTATGGAGAAGAAGCAGTTAAAGGAATAGATAGGGTTTTGGATTTGAAATATAAATATGAAGTAACTCCTGAATTTTTTGGTATAATAGGAGAAGAGGAATGTTGGGAAATGTTTAGCATTGATAAAAATGTAGCGGTATATCCTACAGGCTCTTGGGCAGTAAAAGCATTGTTTGATCTTCAAAATAATGGGGAAGGGTTTAATTTTGATGTGGCGAATTATCCTAGTGGAGATGAGAAAACTCCGAGAGTATTGACAAGTAGTATAGCATCCTTTGGAATTGTCAAAGATGAAGATATAAAGAAAACAGAAATGTGCGTAAAATTTCTCAAATTCTTAATGGGAGAATCTAATCAAAGGACTCTTGAAAAGCTTGGACTTTTTTCAGTGAAAAAGGGTATAGATAATATGTATATGGACAATTTTAGAATGAAAAAAATTGAGTCTTCTCTTGACCATGTAGTAGTTTTGCCTAAAGAAAAAAATTGGGAAAAGATAGATGTTATATTGCAAGAAGAATTAAAAAAGGCAATACTAAAAGAAAAATCCTCAAAAGAGGCAATAGAGGATGCAAAGAAGAGGGTAGAAGAGTTGACGAGATAATGTATAATATTGATTATGAATAAATGACAGGAGTGGTTTTTTTGGAAAATAATTTAAATAGATTGCTAAGTGAACAATTGAAATTTGCAAAAATACTCATAGATGAACCTATGAAAAATCATACTTCATTTAAAATAGGTGGACCAGTAGATGTAATGGTCATACCTACATGTGAAGAAGAACTTGTTGAAGCCATAAATATTTGCAAAAAAAATGATATAGATTATTATGTAATGGGAAATGGAACCAATTTGTTGGTTAGTGACAAGGGTATTAGAGGAGTTGTCATAAAAAATTCAGAAGGATTGGGAAATATTTCAGTTGAAGGCAATACTATTAAAGCTCAAGCTGGAGCCTTGGTCACAGTTGTAAGCAAAATTGCCTTAAAGAATTCTCTTACAGGCTTAGAATTTGCTAGTGGCATACCAGGTAGTATTGGTGGAGCTGTAACTATGAATGCAGGAGCTTATGGTGGTGAAATGAAGGATATAGTGGCTAAAGTTAAATGTCTTGATGGGAATGGAAATATAGTTGAATATACCAGAGATGAGATGAATTTCAGATATAGAGGAAGTAGAATAGAAGATGAAAATTTAATAGCTCTTGAAGTTGAAATGGAACTTCGCAAAGGAAATTTTGAGAAAATAGAAAAAACCATGAGAGAACTTACTGAAAAGAGAAATTCAAAGCAGCCATTACATCTTCCTAGTGGGGGAAGTACTTTTAAAAGACCAGAAGGCCATTTTGCGGGGAAGCTTATAGATGATTCAGGTCTCAGGGGAGTTAGATATAAAGATGCACAGATTTCAGATAAACATTGTGGATTTATAGTTAATTTAGGAAATGCACGTTGCAAAGATGTTACAACACTGATACAATTAGTGCAAAAAGTTGTAAAAGACAATTTTGATGTGTGTTTGGAACCAGAAATAAAAATTATTGGAGAAAAATAGAAAGGAAAAGATATGATATTAATAGGAGATTATCATACACATACTATATACAGTCATGGAAAGGGAACTATAAGAGATAATGTAGAAGAGGCTCTAAAAAAGGGTCTTAAAGAAATTGCTATATGTGATCATGGCCCTGGACATGTGAGTTACGGAGTGAAGAGAAAAAATATAGAACTCATGAGAAGAGAAATTGATGAATTAAATAAGGAGTATGAATCTAGAGAAATCAAAATTCTCTTTGGTATGGAAGCCAATATTATAGGATATGATGGTACTATAGATTTAAGTAGAGAAGAAATAGAACTTCTTGATGTACTTCTTCTAGGCTTTCATTTTGGTGCTATGCCTAGGAACCCTGTAGATTGGTCTAAATTGTATATACTAAACTTTTTATCTAAATTTGTGCCAGGAATGAAAAAGACAATGACTGAAATGAATACCATGGCTCTTATAAAAGCTATGGATAGATATCCTATAGACTTAATAACCCATCCTGGTTCTAAAGTCTATGTGGATATAGCTAGAATTGCAAAGAAAGCTGCTAGAGTGGGTACTGCCCTTGAGATAAATTCAAGTCATAGTCATTTAACTGTAGATGAAATAGAAATAGCACTAAAAGAAGATGTCAAATTCTATATAAATAGTGACGCTCATACTCCTGAAAATGTTGGAAATTTAAAAAAAGGATTAGAAAGAGCAGAAAAGGCAAAAGTACCAGTAGAAAGAATAGTAAATGCTATAGATTAATTATTGGAGGTGATGATATGGATATGGAATTTGTAATAATCACAGGATTGTCTGGAGCAGGGAAAAGCCAAGCAATGAAGGCAATGGAAGATATAGACTTTTATTGCATGGACAACCTTCCACCACAGCTATTGCCGGGTTTTGCTGAATTGTGTTATGAATCAAAGAGGAATATAAAGAAAGTAGCAGTTGTTGTAGATATAAGAGGAGGTAAATTTTTTGATGCATTATTCAATAGCCTAGATAAACTTAAAAATAAAGGACTTAAATATAGGATTCTTTTTTTAGATGCATCCGATACTGTTTTAATTAAAAGATATAAGGAGCTTAGAAGACCTCATCCTTTGAGTGTAAACGGAAGAATAATTGATGGTATCACAAAAGAAAGAAAACTTCTTGAAGAAGTCAAGGGAAAATCTGATTATATCATAGACACTTCTAATTTAACTATTGGAATGCTTAAAGAAGAAATAAGGAAAATATTTGTTGAAGGGGAAGAATCAAAGAAATTGACTATATCTGTAGTTTCTTTTGGTTTTAAATATGGAATACTTTTAGATGCTGATTTGGTATTTGATGTGAGATTTTTGCCAAATCCCTATTACATAGAAGAATTAAAAGAATACACAGGAAATGATAAGAATGTACGAGATTATGTACTCAAGTGGGAACAAACTAAAATATTTATCAACAAATTAATAGATATGCTGGACTTTCTCATTCCTTATTATATAAAAGAGGGGAAGACTCAATTGGTTATTGGTATAGGTTGTACCGGAGGAAAGCACAGATCTGTTGCTATAGCTGATGTTCTTTATGAAAGGCTTTTGGAGAAAGGCAATAGAGTCATATTAAATCATAGAGAATGCAGAATAAATTAAAGGGGAAATTGCCATGAGTAGAAAAATCAAGTCTAAAATGATTATAACAGGATGGATATTGTTGGGTGTGATAGGAATATTTTTGGTGACCCTAGGATTGTCTGGTTTTATGTACAATGCATTTGCTAGCAATAAGACGAATGTAAAAATAATATTTACTTTATTGGGAGTATTTTTGATAATTTTTTCCGCAAGAAGAGCTATAAAATTAATAATAAATGCAATGAAAAATGGGAAAATCAACGGAGATATTAGTAAGGAAGATTTAAATGAAATGATATACAAGGAAAAAGTATTATCTAAAGGACCTAAAATTGTAGCTATAGGAGGAGGGACAGGTCTGTCCATCCTTTTAAGAGGTCTTAAAGAATACACTTCAAATATTACTGCTATAGTCACTGTAGCAGATGATGGTGGTGGTTCTGGAGTTCTTAGGGAGGATTTGGGGATGCTTCCACCTGGAGATATTAGAAACTGTATTTTAGCCCTTGCCAATACAGAACCTGAAATGGAAAAAGTACTTCAATATAGATTCAAAGAAGGTTCACTTAAAGGACAGAGTTTTGGAAATTTATTTTTAGCTGCTATGAATGAAATATATGGGAGTTTTGAAGTAGCAGTGAGAGAAACTTCAAATATTCTTGCAGTGACTGGAAAGGTACTTCCCATGACTCTAGAAGATGTAAAATTGTGTGCAGTATTAGAAAATGGAGAAATAGTTGAAGGAGAATCAAATATTCCAATTAGAAACAATGAATGTAAAAGCAAAATAAAAAGAATATATACGGAACCTCAAATCAGTTATCCTTTGGTAGAGGCCATAGAGTCAATAAAAGATGCAGATATAATAGTATTAGGCCCTGGCAGTTTGTATACCAGTGTTATACCTAATTTGCTTGTTAACAATATTGTAGGTCATATATGTGATTCAAAAGCTGTAAAGGTTTATGTTCCCAATGTCATGACTCAACCTGGGGAGACAGATGGTTATACTGTAGCTAATCATGTAGAAGCTATATTAGATCATAGTAGACCAGATTTACTTGACTATATAATTGCAAATATAGAAGAAATTCCTGAAGAAGTTTTAGAAAAATATAAAGAAGATGGAGCTAGACCAGTAATTTTAACAAATGAAGATGAAAAGAAATTGAAAGATATGGGTATAACTGTCATAAAAGATAATTTAATTGACGTGAAAAAAGATTATATACGACATGATACATTAAAACTCAGTAGCATAATTGTAGGATTGTCTAAAGATGGGAAAACAAAGAAAGCTTACTATTAAAGCTTTCTTTGTCAATGTATTTTAGTTTTTTCTTCTAACATCTTTGAAATTAGTGTTCCAGCTGTTTTTTTAGTTAGATTGTCATAAGAAATAGTTGTATTTAACTCATTGGACAATTTTTTTATAGTATCTATTTGTCTTTTTGTAGGAGGTTCTTCAAGAAAAGTATGAGGATTTATCTTTGGAATTTCTTCTATTTCTTCATTTAGAGATATTTCTTCTATAGATGTCATTCCTACATTGGTTAAATCTCTCAAGACTCTTGCTTTTGCCCTGGTAGAAGCCATTCTGATTAAATGAGGGACTATATTTGTATTTACTGATTGAGGACTGGCATCACCTATATCGGAAAATTTTTCATTGTCTGTAATTGCCGTAGCTTTACATATGGCAGTCATATTGTTTTCTTTGCTTGGAATTTGAATGAGTTCTACATCTATGGATTTTAAGTTTTTTTGATGTGCTAAGTCCAGCAGTCCTTCATAAGTGACAAAATTTTTTCCTTGAAGACTTATAATAAATTTTTCATTTATATTCATTAAATCACCTCTAAAATTAGTTTTAGTTTATTTTATATATTTAAACTATAAAAAAATAGAAGGGTAGAAAAAACATGGTTTTAAAAGAAAAGTTTATAGAATATATAAAAAATCAAAATATCATATTTATAGGTACAATAGATGTTAAAGATATAGTCATAAATAGAAGTGTCAGAAAGTATTGTATGGAGAATAAATGTGGACAGTACGGAAACAATTTTATGTGTCCGCCGTGTGTAGGAAGTGTAGAAGATTTTAAAGAGAAATTGAAAAATTATGATAGTTGTATAGTGGTTTTGAAAAATAAAAAAATTACAAACAAAATCAATAGAGAAGAATACTATGAAGCTTCGGAAGAACTTCATCAAATACTTCTAAACATAGAATATAAAGCTAAAAGTCTAGGCTATGAAAAGGCCTTGGCCCTTATAGCAGGAAATTGTAGGTTATGCAAACCATGCAAAAAAGTATTAGGAGAGAAATTTTGCCCTTATCCTGAAAGGGCAAGACCTTCATCAGAGTCTTTAGGAATAGATGTTATTGAGACATTAAATAAATTGGGAGTAAAACTCGAATTTAGGGATGATGAAGTCACATGGGTAGGGATGATGCTTAAATAAAACCGCGGATTTTCCGCGGTTTTGCTTATTTAGTCAAATACAATATTCCTAATTTAATTGTGTTTTCTATTGCTTCTTTGTGAGTTCTTTCATGAGAATGAGAAGCATCAACTCCTGGTCCTATAAGTCCTACTTTGAAATCATTGCCAGCTCTCAATGTAGCACTTCCATCTGAACCGTAGAATGGATATATATCAACTTTATAGTTAAGATTATTTTCTTTTGCTAAATTCACCAAATGTTTTTTAAGTTCTAAATCATATGGGCCACTTGAATCTTTTGCACATATGGTCACACTGTATTCATCAGAAGTTTGGCCTTCTCCAGGAGCTGCCATATCTATAGCAATAAATTCAAAAGTTTTAGGAGGAATAGCTGCACTAGCACCATGACCTACTTCTTCATAATTGCTAATGAAGAAATTTGTAGTATAATTAGGAGTGATTTTATTTTCAACTAAATATTTAGCAATTCCCAATATAGAAGCAACTCCAGCTTTATCATCTAAATGTCTGGATTTTATGAAACCACTATCAGTGACTGCAGCTCTTGGGTCAAAGAATACATAATCTCCAACAGATATTCCAAGTTTTTCAACATCTTCACTATTTTTAACTTTTTCATCTATTCTGATTTCCATATTATTTGCATTTCTCTCAAGACTACTTGCTTCTCCGCCATGAACATGAGTTGAAGCTTTGGTAGTCAAAATAGTACCAGTATATAGTTTCCCATTGCTTGCTTCTATTGTGCAATGTTCACCTTCAATTGAGTTCCACATATACCCGCCTATTTGAGTTATTTTAACTCTACCATTAGATTTTATTTCTTTTATCATTCCGCCAAGAGTATCAACATGACCTGAAAGAGTGACCTCTTTGTCAGTGTTTTTTCCTTCAATAGTTCCTATAAGAGCGCCCTTGTTGGTTCTATAAGTTTTAATGCCTAAAAATGTAAATTGATTTTCCACAAAATCTATGGCATTTTTTGTATTACCAGTAGGGCTTGGTATATTTAAAAGGTCTACAAGTGTGCTGGTAATATTATCAATTGCAATATTCATAAAAAAACCTCCTTAAAATTTAGTCTCTCATAATATTCTATAAAAAAACAAAAAATCCTTTATTAAATGAATACTCTTTACAACAAAGCTTTTATGAAGTATATTATATTAAAGTGATAAAGATTTAGGAGAGATAAATATGTCATTTTCTTCATTTACAAAAAATGAACTTTCTAGAATTCCTATAGAAGATATGTGCTGTGCCAAAGCAGAATTGGCAGCTCTTGTGAGAATAAATGGCCTTATACAAATAAGTGGGCAAAATAAAGTGACTCTTAAATTTACTACTGAAAATGCTGCTATAGCTAGGAGAACCTTTTCCTTATTGAAAACCATATACGATACAAATGTAGAAGTCATGGTTAGAAGAAATAAACAATTGAAAAAAAACAACAATTACTTAATAGTTGTTCCAAATACAGAAATTACAAAAAAAATTTTAGAGGATGTTGGATTCATACAGGATGGGGAAAATGCTTTGTTTCAGTTAAATTACAAAATTCCCAGCAATATAATAAAAAAAAGATGTTGCAAGAGGGCATATATAAGGGGCGCTTTTTTGGGAGGAGGTTCTATAACTAACCCAGAAAAAACCTACCACTTGGAATTTGTTACCAATAGTGAGGAGCATGCAGAAAACCTTTCCACTTTAATCAATAGTTTTGGTTTGAATTCAAAGATAGTGTTTAGAAAAGAAAGCTATGTAGTTTATTTAAAAGAGGGAGAGCAAATAGTGGATCTTTTGAATGTAATGGGAGCTCATCAAGCATTGCTAAAATTGGAGGATATAAGGGTTTTAAAAGAAGTGAGAAACAATATAAACCGAATTGTCAATTGTGAAACTGCAAATTTAGATAAGACTATAGATGCTTCATTAAGGCAAATAGAAAATATAGAATATATAGATGCAACTATAGGTTTAGAGAAGCTACCAAAAAATTTATTAGAATTAGCATATTTGAGATTAAAACATAGGGATTCTAGTTTAAAAGAACTAGGGACTATGCTTGACCCACCTGTAGGTAAATCAGGCGTAAATCATAGATTTAGAAGAATCGAGGAAATTGCAGAAAATTTGAGAGATGGAGGGAGGAAATAAGTTGGAAAAAAGAAAAGTAGTATTAAAAAATGAAGCAGGCCTTCATGCACGACCAGCAGCGATTTTTGTTCAAACTGCAAATAAATACTTATGTGATGTTTATATAGAGCTAGATAATAAAAGGGTAAATGGCAAGAGCATTATGGGGGTGATGAGTCTTGGTGTATTTCAAGGTGAGGAAATATCCATTATTACCAAAGGGGAAGATGAAAAAGAAGCTATGGAAGATCTTATGGATTTAATCGAAAACAGAATATTTAATGCATAAAGAGTAGATTTTTTACTCTTTATGCAAAAAAATTAGTAAATATGTTCCATTCCTATATTTCTACAAAATATTTATTTTTTTTGATGTATAATATAAACTGAGGTGTATATAAACAAAAGATAAAGGTGGGATTTAGGGTGCTTATTTCAGTGGATAATGCAGTAGATGAAATGATATTAGCCAAAGATATATATAATACTAGTGGTGTAATTCTTTTAAGAAAAGGGGCCCATCTTAAAAAAAACTATATAGAAAATTTAAAAGAAAAAGGTATTAAGACAATTTACATAAAAGATGAGAGCCTTCAAGACAATAACATACAAAAAATAGTAAAAGAAAAGACTCGGAAAGAAGCACTAAATATAGTTGAAGAGACAATTAGAAGACTCCCATTTTCCCAAGATAAAAACATTAAACAAATTACGTATGTTGTTGAAAAGATAGTAGATGAGTTGTTAGATGGTGAAGATATATTTATGAATTTACTTGATATAAAAGCAGTAGATGATTATACTTTTGATCATTGTGTCGATGTATGTGTACTTTCTATAATACTTGGCAAAAATTTAAATTATAGTAGAGATGAGTTGGTTGAATTAGGAAAAGGAGCAATTTTACATGATATAGGCAAAATACTTGTTCCTCAAGAAATACTGAAAAAACCTGATAAACTTACATATGGTGAATTCCAGGAAATGAAAAACCATACTGTTTATGGCTATAAAATTCTTCAAAAGGTGCCTGAAATGAGTGAAAATTCTATCAGTATATCTCTTTTTCATCATGAAAGATATGATGGAAAAGGATACCCCAATGGATTAAAAGGAGAAAATATACCTGAATATTCTAGAATTGTGTCAGTGGCCGATGTCTATAATGCCTTGACAAGTGAGAGAGTATATAGAAAAAAAGGTAAAAATCAAGAAGTTATTGAATATTTAACTACCATGAAAGAAAGTCAGTTTGATTCTCATATAGTAGATGTATTCATTGAAAAGATAGCTATGTATTCATTGAATAGGAATGTGGTATTAAATACAGGAGTGAAAGGTGTTGTGGTAGATATAAATAAAAACTTTCCTTTAAGACCTGTAGTAGAAGTTCGATATGATGAGAGTGGTCAAAAACTCTTAAGACCATATCATTTGAATCTTCTCGAGAACAATTCTATACTAATAGATGATACACTAAATTAGTGAAAACTCCTAGAAAATATAGGAGTTTTATTTCATATGTGATAAAATAATATAAGAAAACAATAGAAAGGATATTTATATGGATAATAAAGGTAAGTTTACACATCTTCATGTTCATACTGAATACAGTTTACTTGATGGTGCCAATAGAATAGGGAAATTGTTGGATAAAGCTGTGGAGCTTGATATGGACTCTATTGCCATTACAGATCATGGCGCTATGTTTGGAGTAATTGACTTTTATAAAGAAGCAAAAAAGAGAGGAATAAAACCTATATTAGGGTGTGAAGTATATATTTCCAAGGGCAGATATACAGATAAAGATCCAAAAGAAAAAAGTCCCTATCATTTAGTTTTATTGGCAGAAAACAATAAAGGTTATTCCAATTTGATGAAGATAGTTTCTGAAGGATATGTAAATGGATTTTATTATAAACCTAGAGTAGACCATGAAGTTTTGAAAAAATATAGCGAAGGCTTGATAGCTACCAGTGCTTGTTTAGGTGGAGAGGTACAAAACAAAATATTAAATGGGGATTTTGAAGGCGCCAAGAAAACTGCCTTAATATATAGGAATATATTTGGAGAAAATAATTTCTTTTTGGAACTTCAAGATCATGGAATTAGAGAGCAAAAACTTGTCAATGAAGAATTGATAAAATTGAGCAAGGAAACGAGTATACCATTGATTGCTACCAATGATGTCCATTATTTGACCAGAGAAGATGCAAAGGTTCATGATGTGCTCTTATGTATACAAACAGGTAAGACTGTTGATGAAGAAGACAGAATGAAATTTCCTACAGATGAATTTTATTTAAAATCCTATGAAGAAATGTCAGAACTATTTAAAGGTGTAGAAGAAGCTATAGACAATACTGTTTTGATAGGCGAAAGATGCAATGTAAATATAGATTTTGGAACACTGCATTTACCTAAATATGAAGTTCCAGATGGATATACAAATGTAGAGTATTTGGAGAAATTATGTATAGAGGGTCTCAACAAGAGATATGACAAAATAACTGATGAAATAATGGATAGATTTAATTTTGAATTTAATACTATTGTCACCATGGGATATACAGATTATTTTCTCATTGTATGGGATTTCATTAAATTTTCAAAGGATAATGGAATAATGGTAGGGCCTGGGAGAGGCTCTGCGGCCGGAAGCATAGTTTCATATGCACTAGGCATTATAGATATTGATCCACTAAAATATGGACTTATATTTGAAAGATTTTTAAATCCTGAAAGAGTGACTATGCCTGATATAGACGTGGATTTTTGCTATGAAAGAAGAGAAGAAGTTATTGAATATGTAGTGAAAAAATATGGAGAAGATAGGGTAGCTCAAATAGTTACATTTGGTACTATGGCGGCAAGAGGTGCTATTAGGGATGTAGGTAGAGCCATAAATATGCCTTATGGGGAAGTAGATTTTATTGCAAAACAAATACCTATGGAATTGGGTATGACTATTGAAAAAGCATTAGAAGTTAATAAAAATCTAAATACTATGTATCATGAAAAAGAAGAAGTAGAAGAACTCATTGATTTGGCAATGGCAGTAGAAGGATTGCCTCGTCATACATCTACTCATGCTGCAGGGGTAGTTATATCTAAAGATCCAATTAGAGAATATGTACCATTGTCAAGAAACAATGATTCTATAACCACACAATTTACTATGACAGAATTGGAAGAATTGGGTTTACTTAAAATGGACTTTTTAGGACTACGGACTCTTACAGTTATAAGAGATGCGGTAAACTTGATTGAAGAAAATCATGGAGTTAAAATAGATTTTTCCAATTTTACTTATGATGACGAGAATGTGTATAAAATGTTTAGTAATGCTGAAACTCTAGGGGTATTTCAATTTGAAAGTGCTGGAATGAGACAGTTTTTAAAGGAACTTAAGCCAACAGGATTTGAAAATATTGTTGCAGCCAATTCACTATTTAGACCAGGACCTATGAATCAAATACCTAAATATATTGAAAGCAAAAATGATCCCTCAAAAATTAAATATCTCCATTCTAAATTGGAACCCATACTAAAAGTAACTTATGGTTGTATAGTTTATCAAGAACAGGTAATGCAAATAGTAAGAGATATTGGCGGATTTTCCATGGGAAGAGCAGATTTAGTAAGACGTGCTATGAGTAAAAAGAAAATGGACGTGATGGAAGAAGAAAGAAAAAATTTTATCTACGGCAAAATAGGAGAGGATGGAGAAATAGAAATAGCTGGAGCCATAAGAAATGGTGTAGATGAAGTATCTGCAAATAAAATTTATGATGAGATGATAGATTTTGCTAAATATGCATTTAACAAATCTCACTCAGCAGCTTATGCTATGGTAGCTTATAGGACAGCTTGGTTAAAATATTATTATCCAGTAGAATTTATGGCAGCACTGATTTCTAGTGTCATGGGGAATACAAACTCAGTGTCTCTTTATATTCAAGAATGTAAGAGACTTAAGATAGATATACTTCCTCCTGATATAAATGAAAGCTATGGGAAGTTCACTGTATCTAATGGCAAGATAAGATTTGGTCTTCGTGCAGTAAAAAATGTGGGAGAAGGTCTTATAAAAGCTATAGTCAAAGCTAGAGAAGACGGACCTTTCAGAAGTTTCACTGAATTTTGTCAGAGAGTAGAAGAGGTGGATTTCCAAGCCATAAACAAGAGGGCAATTGAAAGCTTGATAAAATGTGGAGCTACAGAATCTCTAGGAGCTAATAGGGCTCAAGCATTAGCAGTATTTGAAAAAATAATTGACAGTGTTCATGAAGATAAGAAAAGAAATATCGAGGGTCAATGTTCTCTGTTTGAATCTATGAGTGGAGAAATAGAAGAGGACAATTTGCCAAAATTAAGCGAGTTTCCTCAAAAAAATCTTCTCACTATGGAAAAAGAGATGCTAGGCATATATATAAGTGGTCATCCATTGGCTCCTTATGAAAGTGAATTAAAGAAAATATCCACAGTCACTACTGCAGAACTATTTCAAATAGAAGAAGATATAAATGGAGAATTGGTGAATACAGAACTTCAAGATGGGGAAAAGGTAATTTTGGGAGGAATCATAAACAATAAAAAGAATAAAATAACCAAAAACAACAATATGATGGCTTTTATTACATTGGAAGATCTCTATGGAGCTATAGAAGTGATAGTATTTCCAAAGATATATGATAGATATTTAAAATATTTAGATGAAGATAATATAGTTGTAGTAGAAGGTAGAATTAGTTTGAATGAGGAAGACGAACCTAAAATTATTTGTGAATCTATTGTTCCTCTAAATAAATATAAAAAGGAAAAATTGTATATAAAGCTTGAAAAGGATGATGGACTCAAAACTTTTGAATATCTTAAAAACATATTTGTGAAATACAGTGGAGATATGCCTGTATATGTTTATTTAGAATATGAGAAAAAAGTAATAATGGCTGATAGAAATTATTGGGTTGATGGGGCAAATGAAAAATTAATAAAAGAATTGAACGGTATATTGGGAGAAAATTGTGTAAAAATTTGTTAAGAAAAATCAAATAAGATAAAAAAATATTGTAAATTATGCTATAATGATTTTACAATATAATTGTTTAAGGAGTGCGAGAAAATGTGGACTGCAATATATGTAGCAGAAGGATATGATAGAGCAAAAAAAATAGAGGACTTACTGAAAGAGGAGGGGTTTTTAGTTAAAATGAACACATTCTCAAAAGAGGGAGATAGTACTTTATATGAAATACTTGCTCCTGAATTTGAAGCAGAAGAAGTACAATCTTTTTTAATAGATTTAGGAATAATTTAATACAGTATTAGAGGAGGAAAAACATGAAAACTATTGGTGTATTAACTAGTGGCGGAGATGCTCCAGGAATGAATGCAGCAATAAGAGCTGTAGTAAGAACTGGTATTTATAATCAAGTAAGAATATTGGGTATTAAACAAGGGTATAATGGACTTATAAATGGAAATATTGAAGAAATGAATCTTTCAAGTGTGGCAGATATTATTCATAGAGGAGGAACTATACTTAGAACTGCTAGATGTGATGAATTTGCCACAGATGATGGACTAAATAAGGCATTAAATATTATAGAAGTATTCAATATTGATGGGTTAATAGTATTAGGTGGAGATGGTTCCTTTAAGGGAGCAAAAACTTTAAGTGACAAGGGTATCCCAACTATTGGAATTCCTTGTACTATAGATAACGATATGGGATATACGGATTATACTATAGGATTTTATACTGCTGTTGAAACTGTGGTAGATGCTATAAGCAAAATTAGGGATACTTCTAGTTCCCATGGTAGGGCAAATATTGTAGAAGTAATGGGAAGACACTGTGGAGATATAGCCCTTTATGCAGGACTTGCTGGTGGTGCAGAAAGTATAATTGTTCCAGAAGAAAATACAGATATAGATGCAGTTTGTAGAAAACTTATTCAGGGCAGAAACAGAGGTAAGCTTCATAGTATAATAGTTCTTTCTGAAGGTGTAGGAAATGCATATGAAATGGCAAAAGAAATAGAAGAAAAAACTAGTGCAGAAACGAGAGTTACAATACTTGGACATATACAAAGAGGAGGAACACCTACATCATTTGATAGAATCATGGCCAGTCAAATGGGATACAGAGCTGTAGAATTGCTGCTAGAAGGTAAAGCGGGAAGAGCAGTAGGTGTAAGACAAAATCAAATAATAGATTTAGATTTTGATGAGGCTCTTTCTCAAAAAAGAGTTTTTAGAAAGGATATGTATGAGATAGCAAGAATACTATCTATATAATATAGTGAGGTGAAAATATGAAGAAGACAAAAATAATTTGTACAATAGGGCCTACTTCAGAAGATGAAAAAATTTTAAGACAACTTATATCATCTGGACTTAATGTCACAAGACTTAATTTTTCTCATGGAGATTATAAAGAACACAAAAAGAGAATAGATACTATAAAAAAAGTTAGAACTGAAATGGATTTACCTATTGGTATAATACTTGACACAAAAGGGCCAGAGATAAGAACTGGCAAGTTTAAAGATAGTGATGTAATATTAGAAGATGGTCAAATATTTACATTGACTACAAGAGACATAATTGGAGATTCTACTATAGTAGGAGTGAGTTATAAGAATCTACCAAAAGATTTAAAAGTAGGAGATAGAGTACTGATTGATGATGGACTTATAGCACTAGAAGTAAAGGAGATTGCTAATGATACTGATATTGAATGTATCGTTAAAAATGGTGGGTCATTAAGCGACCATAAGGGTATAAATGTACCAGGTGTAAAAATCAATCTACCAGCTGTCACTCAAAAGGATGTAAATGATATATTGTTTGGGATAGAAAATGGTATAGATTTTATTGCTGCTTCTTTTATAAGAAAAGCAGAGGATGTATTAGAAATAAGAAGGATATTGGAAGAAAACAATGGAGACTATATTCAAATAATATCAAAGATTGAAAATCAAGAAGGAGTAGAAAATTTAGATGAGATATTGAATGTATCTGATGCCATCATGGTGGCAAGGGGAGATTTAGGAGTAGAAATACAAACTGAAGAAATTCCAATCATTCAAAAGCAAATTATTAAAAAATGCAATGAAGCAGGAAAACCTGTAATTATTGCAACTCAAATGCTTGATTCTATGATAAGAAATCCTAGACCTACAAGAGCAGAAGCTACAGATGTGGCGAATGCAATATTTGATGGTGCAGATGCTATCATGCTTTCAGGAGAAACTGCAGCAGGTAAATATCCTGTAGAAGCGGTTAAAACTATGTACAATATAGCAATAAAAGCAGAAGAAGCTCTTGATTATAAACAAATTCTTCAAATGAAATCTAAGTCCAATGGAATTTCAACAACCAATGCCATAAGCAAGGCAACTTGTACTACGGCTCAAGATTTAGGTGTTAGTGCTATAATCACTGCTACATCATCAGGCTATACTGCAAATGCAGTATCAAAATTCAGACCAAAATCACCTATTATAGCTGCTACTACATCTCCATATGTAATGAGAAGATTATCTATAGTATGGGGAGTTTATCCAGTACTTTCAGCAAAGAGTACTTCAACTGATGAGGTAATAGAATTATCTATTCACAGTGCATTGGAAAAAGGATACATAAAACAAGGAGATTTAATAGTCATCACAGCAGGGATACCAGTGGGAGTATCTGGCACTACAAACTTAATTAAAGTTCACACTGTAAGTGAAGTAGTGCTTAAAGGTACAGGAATAGGAAACAAAGCTATTACTGGAAAAGTAGTTGTAGGAAATACAAAAGATGAATTAAAGGAAAAGTTTGAAGAAAAGGATATATTGGTATGTACATCTACAGACAGAGATATGATGGATTATATAGGAACAGCTTCTGCACTCATAACTGAACAAGGAGGACTTACTTCTCATGCGGCAATAATAGGACTCAATTTAAATATACCAACTATTGTAGGTGTATCTGAAGCTACTGAAATTTTAAAAGATGGAGATATTATAACCGTGGACAGTATCACTGGTTCTATATATAGAGGAGAAGCTAAAGTATTATAGGGGGTTAGAACATGGAATATGAAACTACTATCAGAGTTAGATACAAAGAAACAGATCAAATGGGTGTAGTATATTATGGAAATTACTTCACTTGGTTTGAAGTTGGGAGAAATGAATTTTTTAGAAAATTAGGATTTCCCTGCGGAGAATTAGAAGAAAGGGGAGTATTACTTCCAGTTATAGAAACTGGTTGCAAATATATAGATTCAGCAAAATTTGATGATGAGGTCATTATAAAGACGAAATTGTCAGAGCTAAAAGGTGTAAGACTTAAACTGGACTATAAAATTTTTAGAAAGATCGACAATACTTTACTTGTAGAAGGCTTTACTAAACATGCTTTTGTAGATAAAGAAATGAAACCCATAAATTTCAGAAGAAGATTCAAAGACGAATGGAGAGTATTAGAAGATTTATTGGGAAAAGGAGAATAAATATGTGGAAGATATTGACATTCATAATAGCCATGCCAATAATAGATTTATATATTTTAATTAAAGCATCTCAAAACATGGGATTTTGGACTACTGTTATGCTCATAATAGCTACAGGCATAGCTGGATATTATTTGGCAAGAAGTGAAGGAAAAGTTGTCATATCAAGTATAAATAGAGAATTGTCTCAAGGCAGAATACCTGGTGATGATTTGCTGACAGGTTTAAGTATCATAATAGGTGGAATATTTTTAATAGTACCAGGAATCGTTACAGATATAATTGGAATCACAATGATACTTCCTGGAACTAGAGAAATATATAAAAATTATATAAAGAAAAGATTAGAAGATAAAATTCGAAGGGGAAGTGCCAGCTTGTTTTTAAAATGGTAATGTATAAAAAGTTTTTTTTAGTCAATAATCAAAATAAAATAAATAATACAGGCATACTGATTCTAGTGAAGTGAGTCAAGGGATGGTCCTTTGGCTCGCTTTGCACTTATACTATATTTAAATATAGGAGGACTTTTTATGGATATTTCAGTTAAAATTGGAGATATATTAGAAGGAGAAGTGATAGATATAAATTATGAAGGCGGAGGAGTAGTTAAGAAAGACAATTTCACCATATTTTTAGATAAAGGTCTAATCGGAGATATAGTAAAATATAGAGTAGTCAAAGTCAAAAAGACCTATGGAATAGGAAAACTATTGGATATCATAAAACCTTCAGATCATAGAATTCCTTCTATTTGCAATACATCAGAGGAATGTGGAGGATGTCCATTTCAATTTTTCAAATATACAAATCAGTTGAAATGGAAAGAAGAAAAAGTAAAAAAAGATATAGAAAAAATTGGGAGATTAGATGCAAATATAGTCAAACATATCATAGGCATGGAAGAGCCCTATAGATATAGAAACAATGTTCAAATTCCTGTTGGTTTTAAGGATGGAGAAATTGCTATAGGATTTTATGAAAGTGGAAGCTACAATATTGCAAACATGAGCAATTGTGTTATTCAAACAGAAATCTCAAATGAAATAATAAAAACAATAAAAAATTTCATGAAAGAATACAATTTAAAACCTTATGACAGGAAAAATAAAACTGGGAATATACGCCATATTGGGATTAGGACAAATGAGAACAACAAGGCCATGGTGATAATAGTCACTGGTTCAAGGAATCTTCCATATTCTAAAGAACTCATAAGAATACTAACTGAAAACTTCAAAGATATAATAAGCATATACCAAAATATAAATAGTGGAAATGGGCCAGTAGTATATGGGAAAAAGTTCAAAAAACTATATGGAGAAGATAAGATAGTAGATTGTATAGGAGATTTAAAATTTAGCATCTCTCCAAATTCCTTTTTTCAAGTAAATAGAGTACAGACAAAGATACTTTATGACAAAGTTAAAGAATATATGGATTTGAAAAGTGAGGACATAATATTTGATTTATACTGTGGTATCGGAACCATATCCCTTTATATGGCAAGACAAGCTAAAAAGGTATATGGAGTTGAAATAGTAGAGGAAGCTATAAAAGATGCAAGAGAAAATGCCCATTTAAACAATATAGAAAATGTAGAATTTATCTGTGGAAGCAGTGAAAAAATATTGCCTGAATTAAAAGAAAAAGGTATCAAGGTAGATAAAATAGTAGTGGATCCCCCAAGAAAAGGCTGTGAAAAACAAGTACTAGATACCATAATAGAAATGAATCCAGAAAGGATAGTATATGTATCTTGCAATCCATCAACCTTAGCGAGAGATTTAAAACACCTTTCAGAAAGTGTATACAAAGTCAAAGAAATTCAACTACTAGACATGTTTCCTGGCAGTATTCATACAGAATGTGTTGTGAGGATTGAACGTGCATAACGATGCATTGGGGACGGCAGGTTGCGTAGAAAATCCAACAATTGGTTGACATAACATTGATAAATTATGCTATAATTCACCTATACAATTAGAAAGAGTGGTGATATGGTAGCATGCAATATATAGAAGGTATCAATAGAAAAAGCAAAATTGCATTCCCAGAATATATAGATGATTATATTGAAGAAGATAATCCCGTAAGGGTAATAGATGTTTTCGTGAAATCGTTAGATATGGATGAATTAGGATTTAAAAATTCCAAACCAAATGATAAGGGAAGGCCTCCATACAATCCTAAGGATTTGCTTAAACTATATATTTATGGATACATGAATAAAATTACATCATCAAGAAAATTAGAAAAAGCTACCAAAACAAATATAGAGGTAATGTGGCTATTAAGAAGATTAACACCATATAATAAATCAATATCTGACTTTAGAAAAGATAATAAGGATGCTATAAACACAGTGTTTAAGGAATTTGTTGCCCTTTGCAAAGGGTGGGACCTTTTTGGCAAAGAAATAGTAGCGGTTGATGGTTCTAAATTTAGAGCCTCTAACTCTAAGAAAAATAACTTTAATGACAAAAGTTTAGATCGTAAAATTGAATATTTAGAAGAAAAGGTAGAAAAATACATGCAGGAAATTGAAGAAAATGATATTGAAGAATCTATTGATCGTGAGCCAAGTAAAGAAGAAATCAAATCTAGAATAAAAGAACTTGAAGAACGAAAAGAAAAGTATGAGAGATATAAAGAGAAAATAGAAAAAGGGGAAACAACAGAAATATCAACAACCGATCCTGATACAAGATTAATGGCTACAAACAATAATGGAATTAACGTATGTTACAATGTCCAAACTGTAGTTGATAGTAAACATAAGCTAATCGTAGATTGTGATGTAATAAATAATCCAACTGATCATGGAATGCTAAGCAAGATGGCAAAAAGTGCAAAAGAAACATTTGAAGTAGAAGAACTTAAAGCTTTAGCTGATAAAGGATATTACAATGTAGATGATTTAATAGAATGTGAAAAGAAAAATATTATAACATATGTTTCAAAACAGGCATTTTCAAACGCTACGGGTGAAGCAGAATTTTATATAGACAAATTTAAATATGATAAAGAACAAAACGTGTATATATGTCCTAAAGGACAAAAACTCTATTCTAGAAGACAAAAACCTATAGATGAAAATACAAAGGAAATAGTATACAGAAATTTTGAAGCCTGCGGCAAGTGTGAATTTAAAGATAAATGTACCAAAAATAAGAAGGGAAGACGAATAAGGAGGTCAATCCATCAAGACTTTTTAGATAAGGTCGATAAAAGAACTACAGAAAATAAAGAATTATATAAACAAAGGCAAATGATTGTAGAACATCCCTTCGGGACAGTAAAAAGGGCAATAAATATACTAGGAATTAAAGAAATAATGAGGAGGCTTAAAGCAAAAAGAGTATATTTAACCTCCTCACTTCCTAAATATGCCATGCAACTTGGCAATATTATACTATATGCGGCATAGGACTAAAAGATTGACTTGGAATGGTTATCCATTTCTACGCAGTCTGCCGTCCCACTGTGTTCATATTTTTAGTATTCTTTTTTAATAACTCCTGCTTTAGCTAGTGATTCCACTAATCCTTTTATCAATACAGAATAAACAGGAATGTTTATAGCTTGTTTAGTTGCTGCTTTTGTCATAGTTACAATTAGTGGATGTCCAAATAGAATATTTCTAAAGTAAGGAACCATCAAAACGGACGTAATTACTTGTCCAACAAGTATGGACAAAAATATTTTCCAAAATGGAAGTTCATCTACATCACCTTTTAGAACTTTCATAAGTATTCCAGGGATAATCCCAGTAAGCGCTGAAGTCAAAACAAAATGTGGCATAAATGGTCCTGTTGGTCTGACTAGAAAACTAACTACATCTCCTACTGCTCCTACAATTCCACCAACAATAGGTCCAAATACTATACCGGCAAAGATAATTGGAAATCCTCCAAAATTGATAATGCCAGGAATAGTGATGAATCTAGACAATACCACATTGAGTGCAATCAAAAAACCTGAAATAGTGATAAGTCTTGTACTTAATTTTTTCAAAAAAATACCTCCTTTCATATAAGATATGACAGTCCGCCACATCAGAAAGAAGATATTACTGATAGTGTCAGCGAACGCGATAATATACCGCAAGCATTTGCTTTTCGTTCAAAGGCTACGTCCCATCCCTTGACACTTAACGCATATTATCTACTCTGTCATTTTAAATTTTTAAAAAACATATTTGTACTTGCAGAAATAGTATATCAAATTTCATTTGCTAATTCAATTAATTTTAATGTTCTACTAAGTTATTTAAAGATATTTCTTGTTTATTTTCTGGCTGGTCTAGAAAGTGGATTTTTGCTGTATTGTTATTTTCGTTAACAGATTCAATATAAATTGGCATATCATTGTAAGTTACATCAACCATAACTGGACAAGAAACAATATCTTTTGCACGTTGATTATCCATTCTAAATACCTCCTTAGTAATATAAACAATTCTATTGTACGTATTTAAATCAAGATTTATTCTTTTTTCAAAAAGAATAGATTATAAGAAAAATTAATAGAACTTAGATATGCTGAATAGTATAAAAAATGCGGGTGTTTTTGGTATAATTAGAAGTAGGATAATAACTAATTATTTTTACTAAATTAAAATGGAGGTGATGAAAATTTCAAGAGTCAAAAATATCTGGATTATATTATTTAGCATGGTATTAATAGCTCTGATAATGTTGATAACTTTACCCAGCAAAGAAAGTAAGGGAAAAGTTTCTCTTGAACTTATTTTTAACACTAATTTTGGCGAAGTAAATAAAGTATCAATTAAAGATGAAAAGATAATCAATGATATTGTATCTATGTTGGAAAATAGTGAGTTTTTGGGAAATGGAGCAAATACAAATGATATGAGTGGAATGGCTCGTAAAGATAATAAACTGATTTTGACTAAAGCAAATGGCAATAAAGAAGAGATTACATTTTCATATGACAGCCTTTATGAGTTTGGATACATAGAAGTAGAAGGAAAAATCTTAGTACCTAATTATGATTTTTTTAGATATGTAGAAGATTTGGAAGAATACACAAAGTATGATACAAATGTGGAAAGTCAAGTGGTAGACTTATTTAACAAATATAACTGGACTGTTGACTACAGGATAAATACTCTAAAAGAGAAATTGCCAGACAATCTTAAACATAAGGCTGGGGAATATCCAATTAAGATATATTGGGCCTATAACAATGAACTTTCTAAAGAAATTGGATCTGATTTTACTGACTATCTCGGAAAGAATATAGTGGTGGAAATTTATAGATTGAGAGAACCTTTGCCAGATTTTATGGAACCAAGGAGAGATGCAAGAGGTATTATTTTGAAATATAATAATGAAATTATTGGTGCATATATAGATGCTGGGAGACATGAGTCCTTTGCTTGTTCTCTCAATAGGAAAAAATTAGAAAACATTACAAGCAAGGATTGGGATCAATGGATTGAAGATTATATTGATTATGATGATGAATTAGAGATAAAGTTATCTAAAATGAAACCAGAAGATATAATCAAAGAACATTTCAAAGCATTGAATAATCATGATATTAAAATGGCTTGGGCAACTATAACAAGAAAGAATTTATGCAGATATTTGTCATCTAATATGAACAATCAATATCTATTTAATAAGGAAAAAGATGTAGCTAATCAAAATATAAGAAGTGCAGAGTTGTTAGAGATAAATGAATTTGGAGATATGGATAATGGTGGAGAAGCACTGGAATACGAAGTCTTAGCTGATTTTAAATTTATTGAACCTATTACATCAGAGAATGGAGTTTTTCCTAGATTTGTTATTATGAGAAAAGAAACTGAAAAGAGCGGTTGGAGAATTGATGATATAGGTACTGGACCTTAAAAATTTTCCCTTAATTTTACCTAAGCTCATGTGAAGATATTTGTCGTCGACCTATAGTAGTGCAAAAACCTCTGGAGATCGACGACAAATTATTTTTTGTTTAAATCTAGGAATTGCAATGGTTATAGTGAAAAACATTAAAACTATGTAACAAACAAGACTGATTTTATGACATTGACAAAAATGAAAGAATATAGTAATATCAAGGTGTGTAATTGGATTCTAGACTACCTATAAGGAATTGAAACTCA
>NZ_FQXR01000020.1 GCF_900130025.1 Sporanaerobacter acetigenes DSM 13106
CAAGAACAGTAGTAGTAACAGGAGTAGAAATGTTTAGAAAGATTCTAGACGAAGCACAAGCAGGAGACAATATAGGAGCACTACTAAGAGGAGTACAAAGAACAGAAATAGAAAGAGGGCAAGTACTAGCAAAACCAGGTAGTATAACACCACATACAAAATTCGAAGCAGAAGTATATGTATTGACAAAAGAAGAAGGTGGAAGACATACACCATTCTTTAATGGATATAGACCACAATTTTACTTTAGAACAACAGACGTAACAGGGAACATAGAACTAGAAGAAGGAACAGAAATGGTAATGCCAGGAGATAACGCTAAATTCTTCATCGAATTAATCACACCAATAGCAATGGAAGAAGGATTAAGATTTGCTATTCGTGAAGGTGGAAGAACTGTAGGAGCAGGAGTTGTTTCAAAGATCATTAAGTAGTTTATAGAAAATATTGAATTAGATATTGAAGGAAGGGGTAACCCTTCTTTTAATATCTAAACTAAAAATATATAAAAAAAATAAAAAAATTTATAAAAAAGCCTTGAGTTTTAGCACAATATACTATAAAATAAAGAAGTGTGTAATTTTTGACATTGCGATGATGCAAAAGGTTGCTGATCTTAAATTCAGGGAATTTTTGCTGAGAATGTCCGGTTAAAAATCGGGCGACTAGAATTGTCATACATGGGATTATAAAAAAAACAATACAACACACCCGGTTAAGTGTATCGGCAATTCTTGTCGCATGTAAAGAAAGCATGCGATAGAAGGAGGGAATTATATGTCAAACAAAGGTAATGAAAAGCAAAAAATAAGAATTAGATTAAAAGCTTATGATCATGAGCTTTTGGATTCTTCAGCTCAAAAGATTGTAGAAACAGCAAAGAGAACAGGAGCAGTAGTTTCTGGTCCAGTACCACTACCAACTGAAAAAGAAGTGGTTACAATTTTAAGAGCAGTTCACAAATATAAGGATTCAAGAGAACAATTCGAACAAAGAACTCACAAACGTCTAATTGATATTACTAACCCAAATCAGAAGACTGTTGATTCTTTAATGAAGCTTAATCTACCAGCTGGCGTTGATATCGAAATAAAATTATAATTTCTTAGTATGATTGCAGTATGCAATCCGCTGTAAGATTGTAGGAGGTGCAAAAATGAAGAGAATTTTGGGTAAAAAAATAGGAATGACTCAAATTTTTGAAGAAGATGGCAGAGTGATTCCAGTTACAGTAGTTGAAGCTGGACCACTAAAGGTTGTTCAGGTGAAAACTATGGAAAAAGATGGATATAGCTCAATTCAAATAGGTTATGCAGATGTAAAAGAAAAGAAGATTAACAAACCATTAAAAGGACATTTTGACAAAGCTCAAGTTGAGTATAAAAAATATTTAAGAGAGTTCAGAGTTGATAATCCTGAAGAATATGAAATAGGTCAAGAAATTAAAGCAGATGTATTTGAAACAGGAGATAGAGTTGATGTTATAGGAATTTCTAAAGGTAAAGGGACACAAGGGCCTATAAAGAGACATGGACATGGAAGAGGACCAGAAACTCACGGTTCTAAGTACCACAGAGCTGTAGGTGCTATGTCAGCAGCATCTTATCCAGGAAGAGTTTTTAAAGGAAAGAAAATGTCTGGACATATGGGAAATGAAAGAGTTACAGTTGAGAATTTAGAGATTGTAAGAGTAGATGCTGAAAAGAATTTATTGTTAATAAGAGGTGCGGTTCCAGGACCAAAAGGCGGACTACTTACAATAAAAGAAAGTGTTAAAGTATCTAAATAATTTGGATAGAAAGGAGGAAGCCGTATGCCAAAAGTTAGCGTGTACAATTTGTTAGGTGAACAAGTTGGTGAAATTGACTTAAAGGATGATATGTTTGGTGCAGAAATAAATGAGCATGCAATGTATGAAGTGGTTAAAAACCATCTTGCAAATAAAAGACAAGGAACACAATCAGCTAAGACTAGAGCTGAAGTGAGAGGTGGGGGAAGAAAACCTTGGAGACAAAAAGGTACTGGTAGAGCAAGACAAGGTAGTATAAGAGCCCCACATTGGACAGGTGGTGGAGTGGTATTTGCTCCAAAGCCAAGAGATTATAGCTATAGTGTACCTAAGAAAGTAAAGAGAGTAGCATTAAAGAGTGCACTTAGTTCAAAAGTATTGGAAAATGAAATAATAGTACTTGATGAATTAAACTTAAATGAACCAAAGACTAAAGAAATGGTAAAGATATTAGAAAATATAAAAGCTGATAAAAAAGCTCTAATTGTTATGGATGAAAAGAATGAAAATATAATTAAATCAGCAAGAAACATTCCTAATGTTGAAACAACATTAGTTAATACATTAAATGTGTATGATATATTGAAATACAATTCATTCATCATAACAAAAGATGCTGTAAGAAAAGTGGAGGAGGTGTATGCATAATGCGTATTCCACACGATATAATCATTAAGCCTGTTATTACTGAAGAAAGTATGGATGCTATGAGTGATGGCAAATATACTTTTGTTGTAGACAAAAGAGCGACTAAAAGTGATATAAAGCATGCAGTTGAAAAGATATTCGATGTAAAGGTAGAAAAAGTAAATACTATGAATATGCTTGGAAAAGAAAAGAGAATGGGAGTCCATGTAGGTAGAAGACCAAGTTGGAAAAAAGCTATCATAACGTTAACTGATGATAGCAAGAGCATTGAGTTCTTCGAAGGTATGGAATAGAAAATATTAGAAGAAGGAGGTAATAGCAATGGGTGTTAAAAAATATAAACCTACTTCACCAGCGATTAGAGAAATGACCGTTTTATCAAACGAAGAAATCACAAAAAAAGATCCTGAAAAATCATTGCTTGTAGATTTAAATAGAACAGGCGGAAGAAATGCTCATGGGAAAATTACTGTTCGTCATAGAGGTGGCGGAGCTAAGAAAAAATATAGAATCATTGATTTCAAGAGAGATAAAGATGGTATTCCAGGAAAAGTTGTAGCTATAGAATATGATCCAAATAGAACATCAAATATAGCGCTTATCAATTATGCTGATGGAGAAAAAAGATATATAATAGCTCCATTGGGATTAAAAGTTGGAGATGTAATAGAATCAGGTGAAGATGCGGATATTAAAGTTGGAAATACATTGCCATTAAGAAATATTCCAGTTGGAACAAATATTCACAATATAGAATTGAAAGCAGGTAAAGGTGCACAACTTGTCAGATCTGCAGGAGCTGAAGCACAATTAATGGGTAAGGAAGGAAATTATGCAACAGTGAGACTTCCTTCGGGAGAATTTAGACTTATAAGACTTGAATGTAAAGCTACTATTGGTCAAGTAGGAAATATAGAACATGAAAACATCACTATAGGTAAAGCTGGTAGAACTAGACATATGGGTATCAGACCTACTGTTAGAGGTAGTGTAATGAATCCAAATGACCATCCACATGGTGGTGGAGAAGGTAAGGCTCCTATTGGTATGCCAAGTCCATTGACACCATGGGGTAAACCAGCACTTGGATATAAGACTAGAAAGAAAAATAAGAAATCAGATCAATATATTGTTAGAAGAAGAACTAGATAGTTCGATGGCAGTATAAAGAGAGGAGGAAAACTCATGGGTAGATCTTTAAAAAAAGGCCCTTTTTGCGATGAGCATTTGCTAAAGAAGGTTGATGAGCTTAATGATAAAAATGAAAAAAAAGTTATAAAGACATGGTCACGTCGTTCAACAATTTTTCCTCAAATGATTGGTCACACTATCGCTGTTCATGACGGAAGAAAACATGTACCTATTTATATAACTGAGGATATGGTTGGTCACAAGCTAGGAGAATTTGTTCCAACTAGAACATTTAGAGGACACGGCGACAAAGCTGAAAAGTCAACGGCGTTAAAATAAGGGTAAAGGAGGGATTTCAAGGTGGAAGCTAGAGCAATAGCAAAGTATGTAAGAATTTCGCCTTTAAAGGTTAATTATATTGCTAAAGAAATCAGAGGCAAAAATGTAGATGAAGCCCTTGCAATATTGAAATTTACGCCTAAGAAGGGTGCAAAAGAACTAGAAAAAGTTTTAAGTTCTGCCATTGCAAATGCAGAAAATAATTTTGATTTAGATAGAGATAATCTTTATGTTAAAGAAGCTTATGCAAATGATGGCCCAACTATGAAAAGATGGAGACCTAGATCTCAAGGGAGAGCTTATCCTATATTAAAAAGAAGTAGTCACATAGGTGTAGTAGTTGAGGAAAGAGAATAGAAAAAGGAGGGATAGTTGATGGGTCAAAAAGTTAACCCACATGGCCAAAGGGTTGGAATCATTAAAGATTGGGACTCAAAATGGTATGCTGATGGTGACAATTTTAGTGATTATTTAATTGAGGACCATAAAATACGTGAATATATAAAACAAAAATTATATATTGCAGGTATTTCTAAAATTGAAATAGAAAGAGCTGCAAATAGGATTAAAATATCAATTTACACTGCTAAACCTGGTATGGTAATAGGTAAGGGTGGATCAGGTGTTGAAGAATTAAGAAAAGAACTTGAAAAATTTACAAAGAAAAATGTAATAGTTAATGTTGAAGAGGTAAAGATTCCTGAATTAGACGCTCAACTTGTAGCAGAAAACATAGCTTCTCAACTTGAAAGAAGAATTTCTTTTAGAAGAGCTATGAAACAAGGGATTCAAAGAACTATGCGCTCAGGAGCAAAGGGAATTAAAACTTCAGTATCTGGTAGACTTGGTGGAGCAGATATGGCTAGAACAGAAGGATACAGTGAAGGAACTATACCACTACAAACGCTTAGAGCTGATATTGATTATGGTTTTGCGGAAGCAAATACGACTTATGGAAAATTAGGAGTTAAGGTGTGGATATATAAAGGCGAGGTTCTTCCTACTAAAAAAGTAGAAAAAGAATCTGATGGGAAAAATATTAAAGCAAATTAGTAGGATAGTAACTGTAGGAAGGAGGAAGGTAAAATGTTAATGCCTAAAAGAGTTAAATACCGTAGAGTTCATAGAGGAAGAATGAAAGGCAAAGCTACTCGCGGTAATAAAATAACTTATGGTGAATACGGATTGCAAGCTCTAGAACCAGCATGGATTACTGCAAATCAGATAGAAGCTGCAAGAAGGGCTATGACAAGATATGTAAAAAGAGGCGGAAATATTTGGATTAAAGTATTTCCAGATAAGCCAGTAACAGAAAAACCTGCTGAAACTCGTATGGGTTCTGGTAAAGGTTCACCAGAATATTGGGTAGCAGTTGTAAAACCAGGAAGAATCCTTTTTGAAATGGGCGGAGTTCCTGAAGATGTTGCAAGAGAAGCTATGAGATTAGCATCGTATAAATTACCTATAAAGACTAAATTTGTCACTCGTGAAGATGCAGAGGAAAAGGGTGGTGAAGCTAATGAAGGCTAATGAAGTTCGCCAATTAACAAACCAAGAACTTGATAGTAGATTGTTAGAATTGAAAAGCGAATTGTTTAATTTAAGATTCCAATTAGCTACAGGTCAGCTTGATAATCCAATGAGAATAAAAGCTGTTCGAAAAGATATAGCTCGTGTAAAGACTATTATGAGACAACGAGAACTAGGGACAGGAAAGGAGGTTTAGTTTCAGATGGAAAGAGGAAATCGTAAAGTAAGAGTAGGCAAAGTAGTTAGTGACAAGATGGATAAGACTATAGTGGTAGCAGTAGAAACATTTGTTACACACCCTTTATATAAAAAACAAATAAAAAGGACCACTAAATTTAAAGCTCATGATGAGAACAATGAATGTAGGGTTGGAGACATTGTTAGAATAATGGAAACTAGACCATTAAGTAAAGATAAAAATTGGAGACTTGTGGACATTATAGAAAAAGCAAAATAATCCCTAGGCGAAGAAAGGAGGTAATCTCATGATACAAAGTGAAACCCGTCTAAAGGTTGCTGATAACTCAGGAGCAAAAGAATTATTGGTAATAAAAGTCTTGGGTGGCTCAAACAGAAGATATGCTAATGTTGGAGATATTGTAGTTTGTTCTGTTAAAAGTGCAACACCTGGGGGTGTTGTTAAAAAAGGAGACGTAGTAAAAGCAGTTATAGTTAGAACTAAACAAGGTGTTAGGAGAAATGATGGCAGCTATATTAAATTTGATGAAAATGCAGCTGTTATTATAAAAGATGACAAACAACCAGTAGGAACTCGTATATTTGGGCCTGTAACAAGGGAACTAAGAAGAGGAAACTATATGAAGATTATATCATTAGCACCTGAAGTACTATAAGGGGAGGTGTAGATTGTGAATATAAAAAGCGGAGATACAGTAGTGGTTATATCTGGTAAGGATAAAGGCAAAAAAGGCAAAGTCCTTACAGCTTTACCTAAAGAAAACAAAGTTATAGTTCAAGGTGTAAATATGTTGACAAAGCATCAAAAAGCTCAAGGACCAATGCAACAAGGTGGCATTATTCATCAAGAAGGTCCTATAGACATTTCAAAAGTTATGTATTATTGCGATAAAGATAAACAAGGTGTAAGAGTTGGATATAAATTCTTAGAAAACGGTGAAAAAGTGAGAATTTGCAAAAAATGTGGAGAAGTATTAGACAAATAATTTACCATTGAAAGGAGGTAACGAAAAATGACTTCCAGACTAAAAGAAAAATATGATAATGAAGTTGTTCAAGCTTTGATGGAAAAATTCCAATATAGTAGCGTAATGGAAGTACCAAAACTAGAAAAAGTTGTACTAAATATGGGAATTGGTGAAGCTAGAGAAAATCCAAAAGCACTAGAAAGTGCGGTTGAAGAATTGACTATTATCTCAGGTCAAAGACCTATAGTTACTAAAGCTAAAAAATCAATAGCAAACTTTAAAGTTCGTGAAGGAATGCCTGTTGGTGCAAAAGTAACACTAAGAGGAGAAAGAATGTATGATTTTTTAGATAAATTGATGAATATATCACTTCCAAGAGTTAGAGACTTTAGAGGTGTAAGTGCTACATCTTTTGATGGAAGAGGAAACTATGCACTTGGTATAAAAGAGCAACTTATATTCCCAGAGATTGAATATGACAAAGTAGAAGCGATAAGAGGACTTGATATAATAATAGTGACTACTGCAAAGACTGATGAAGAAGCTAAAGAATTCTTATCACTTATGGGAATGCCCTTTAAAAAGTAAAGAAGGAGGGAGAAAATTTGGCTAAGAAATCGATGATAGCTAAGCAACAGAGAAAACCAAAATATAGTTCTAGACAATATAATAGATGTAAAATTTGTGGAAGACCTCACGGATATTTAAGAAAATATGGCATTTGCCGTATTTGTTTTAGAGAATTGGCCTATAAAGGACAAATTCCAGGAGTTAAAAAAGCTAGCTGGTAGTACATGATTGTTGAAAGGAGGTAGCTAAATATGATGACTGACCCAATTGCAGATATGCTAACAAGAATAAGGAATGGGAACAATGCAAAACATGAAACGGTAGATGTTCCTGCTTCAAATATGAAGAAACAAGTAGCTCAGATCCTATTAGATGAAGGGTTTATAAAGAGCTTTGACCTTATAGATGATGGCAAGCAAGGTATTATAAGAATTCAATTGAAATATGGACAAAACAATGAAAAAGTTATAAGTGGTATAAAGAGAATATCAAAACCAGGATTGAGGGTTTATGTTAAAAGCGATGAAATACCAAGAGTTTTAGGGGGACTTGGAATAGCAATTCTTTCAACTTCCAAGGGAGTTATGACAGATAAAGAAGCTAGAAAAGAAGGAATAGGCGGAGAAGTTCTTTGCTACGTTTGGTAATTTACATTGTGTAATCTAAAGGAACAGGAGGTGCACTCATGTCAAGGATAGGATTAAAGCCAATAACTATTCCAGCAGGAGTAGAAGTTAAAATTAATGATAAAAATTTCATGGAAGTTAAGGGTTCTAAAGGAACTCTTACTGAGCAATTAAGTCCTGAAATGGATATAAAAATAGAAGATAATGTTATTACGGTAAATCGTCCAACAGAAAACAAAAAACACAAATCATTGCATGGTTTAACTAGAACTTTAATTGCAAATATGATTCAAGGGGTACAAAACGGATATTCTAAAGTATTAGTAATAGAAGGAACTGGATATCGTGCACAAAAGCAAGGTAAAAAGTTGGTATTAAACCTTGGTTTTTCTCATCCAGTAGAAATGGAAGATCCAGAAGGAATTGAAGTTGAAGTACCACAACCTAATAGAATTATAGTAAAGGGAATTGAAAAACAAAAAGTAGGAAATTATGCAGCAGTAATCAGATCATTAAGAGAACCAGAACCATACAAAGGTAAAGGAATTAGATATGAAAACGAACATGTAAGACGCAAAGTTGGTAAGACTGGTAAGTAGGAGGGAGTGATAAGAAGTGCTTAAACAGATAAATAGAGAAGAAAAAAGACAAAATAGGCATCAAAAAGTAAGACAAAAGATTAATGGTACTCCTGAAAGACCAAGACTTAATGTGTATAGAAGTTCAAATCACATATATGCGCAAGTAATAGATGACACAAAAGGTCATACAATAGTATCAGCTTCTACTTTAGACAAGGAATTGCAAGGCAAATTCGAAAGTACATCAAATAAAGAAGCTGCAAAAGCAGTAGGAGAACTAGTAGCAAAAAGAGCTGTTGAAAAAGGTATAGAAGAAGTTGTTTTTGATAGGGGCGGCTATATTTATCATGGAAGAGTAAAAGAGCTTGCTGAAGCAGCAAGAGAGGCTGGACTCAAATTTTAGAAAAGGAGGGGAATAAATGCAACGTTCATTTATAGATCCAAATGAGTTAGATTTAAAAGAGAGAGTTGTAAGTATAAATCGTGTAACTAAAGTTGTTAAAGGCGGTAGAAACTTTAGATTTAGTGCACTTGTAGTTGTTGGTGATGAAAATGGTCATGTAGGAGTTGGAATGGCAAAAGCTCTTGAAGTACCAGAAGCTATAAGAAAAGCTATTGATGATGCAAAGAAGCATATCATAGAAGTTCCCCTTGTAGGAACTACTATTCCACATGAAATAATTGGAGAATTTGGTGCTGGAAGAGTTCTTATGAAACCATCTAAAGAAGGTACCGGAGTTATTGCAGGTGGACCAGTTCGTGCCGTATGTGAATTGGCAGGAATTAGGGATATAAGAACCAAATCATTAGGTTCGAATAACCCTAGAAACGTTATAAATGCAACTATGGAAGCATTAAATGGACTTAAGAGAGCAGAAGATGTAGCTAAACTAAGAGGAAAATCAGTAGAAGAAATAATTGGTTAGGGGGGAGTAAATATGGCTAAAATAAAAATAAAGCTTGTCAAGAGCCCAATTGGTAAAATTGAAAAGCATAGAAGAACTATAGAAGCTCTTGGACTAAGGAAGATTGGTCAAGTTGTAGAAAAAGAAGATACTCCTCAAATAAGAGGTATGATTGAAAAAGTAAATTACATGGTTGAAGTGATAGAATAATTAGCTATGAGAAAAGAGGAGGTGTACCTATGAAACTACAAGATTTAAGACCTAATGAAGGTGGAGGAAGTAAATCACCAAAGAGATTAGGAAGAGGTACTGGTTCGGGTCAAGGCAAAACTGCAGGAAGAGGTCAAACAGGACAAAATTCTCGTTCAGGTGGTGGAGTTAGACCAGGCTTTGAAGGTGGCCAAATGCCTCTATATAGAAGAATGCCTAAGAGAGGTTTCACAAATATATTTGCGAAAGAATTTTCAACTATAAATATAAGAGATTTAAATAGATTTGATGACAATACAGTTGTTACACCAGAGTTGTTGTTAAGTGAAGGATTAATAAAGAAAGTAAATGATGGGGTTAAAATATTGGGTGATGGAGAAATTGAGAAGAAACTTACAGTAAGAGCTCACAAATTTACCAAGGCTGCTGCTGAAAAGATAGAGGCTGCAGGGGGAAAGGTAGAGGTGATTTAGATGCTTTCGACACTACGAAATGCATGGAAAGTTCCTGATATAAGGAAGAGAATGATATTTACAATACTTATGCTATTAGTATTTAGACTAGGGTCTAGTATTCCTGTACCTGGAATGAATAAAGCAATTGTAAAAGAAATATTTGAAATGTCTCAAGGTGGAGTACTAGAGTTCTTAGACTTGATGGCAGGTGGAACATTCAGTAACTTTAGTATATTTGCTTTGAACATATATCCTTATGTAACATCATCTATTATTATTCAATTGCTAACTATTGCTGTTCCTCGTCTTGAAGAAATGGCTAAAGAAGGGGAAGAAGGAAGAAAAAAGATAGCAAAGATGACTCGTTATGGTACAATAATATTGGCTTTAGTTCAAGCAATAGGTATAACTATTGGATTTTTCAACAGAGCCCTTATTTCAAAAGGGTTTTTACCTGTAGCAATAGTTGTTATCACTCTAACAGCAGGCACTGCATTTTTAATGTGGTTGGGAGAACAAATTACTGATAAAGGAATTGGAAATGGTATTTCATTGATAATATTTGTTGGTATAATATCAAGAATACCTCATGAAATAGCAAAAACTGTATCTTTATATAAAGCAGGAACAGTTCATTTAATTGGGCTTATATTATTCGTTGTATTTGCTCTAATTATCATTGCAGTAGTAGTGGCATTACAAGAGGGAGAAAGACGAATTCCAGTTCAATATGCAAAAAGAGTTGTTGGAAGAAAAATGTATGGCGGACAAAGTACACATATTCCAGTTAAGGTATCAATGGCAGGAGTAATACCTGTAATATTTTCAACATCTCTATTGGCATTTCCACAGACTATAGCATTATTTGCTAAAGGGCAACCATCTCAATGGATAACTAAATATTTAACTCCTGCAGGTACAGTGGGTGTTTGGATATATTCTATATTAAATATCCTATTGATAATATTTTTCACTTATTTTTATACAGCAATTCAATTTAACACAGTGGAATATGCAAAAAATTTGCAACAGTATGGAGGATTTATACCAGGAATTAGACCTGGAAAACCAACTGCTGATTATTTAAATAAAGTTATTTCTAGAATAACATTTGTTGGTGCTATTTCATTAGCAATAATAGCATCACTACCAATAATTATTTCATCAATATTTAAACTAAATGTAAACTTTGGTGGAACAGCACTAATTATAGTTGTTGGTGTTGCACTTGAAACTGTAAAACAAATAGAAGCTCAATTGGTAATGAGACATTATAAAGGCTTCTTATAAAATTAGGAGATGATATTCTTGAGGCTAGTATTATTGGGCCCTCCTGGAGCAGGTAAGGGCACTCAAGCATCAGCTATAACGAAGAAGTACAATATCCCACATATATCTACAGGAGATATATTTAGATTAAATATCAAGGAAGGTACTGATCTTGGTAAGAAAGCTAAAGAATATATGGATAAAGGTCTTCTAGTGCCAGATGATATAGTAGTCTCTATTGTAAAGGATAGACTTACTAAAGATGACTGTAAAGATGGATTCTTATTAGATGGATTTCCAAGGACAGTTAATCAAGCTGATGCATTAGACATTGAACTTGAAAAAATGGGATTTAAATTAGATAAGGTTATAAATATAGATGTAGAAAAAGATGAACTAATAAATCGTGCCATAGGAAGAAGAATCTGTAAAAAATGTGGTGCGACTTATCATGTAGAGTTCAACCCTCCAAAACAAAGTGGAAAATGTGATGTATGTGGTGAAGGACTTTACCAAAGAGATGATGATACGGAAGAAACTGTTTCTAGACGTATTGAAGTATATTTAAAAGAAACTAAACCTCTAATAGATTATTATACTAAAAAGGGTATAATATTGAATATTGATGGGAAACAAAGCATTGAAAAAGTATACGAAGATATTGTCAAATCATTAGAATGATAAGGCTGAGAAAGGCTAAAAGCCTTTCTCCAATACTAGATAGCTCAATAATTAAAACACCGATAAAGAGGTGAAGTGAATGGATTCAACTAGCGACATAACCGTTGGTCAGGTGGTTAAGTCAAGAGCTGGTCGAGATAAAGGAAATATATTTTTAGTTTTGGATATAATTGATGATAAACATATCTATATAGTAGATGGAGATGTTAGGAAATTAGATAATCCCAAAAAGAAAAAAATTACTCATGTAATAGTCTATAACACAGTTTTTCCAGAACTAAAAGAAAAACTGGAAAATGGAGCCAAAATAAATAATGCTTATATAAGGAAATTGCTAGAACCTTTTAAAATAGAGTTATAAATTTTGGTTTGAACGGGAGGTTCGATAACTGGATGTCTAAAAAAGATGTTATAGAAGTTGAGGGTACCGTAGTTGATGCGTTGCCAAATGCTATATTTAAAGTAAAACTAGAAAATGGGCATGAAATACTTGCACATATATCTGGTAAACTAAGGATGAATTATATAAAAATACTTCCAGGTGATAAAGTGACTGTTGAGTTATCACCTTATGATTTGACAAGAGGCAGGATTACATGGAGAAACAAGTAGTATAGGAGGGATTAGAATGAAAGTAAGGCCATCAGTTAAGAAGATGTGTGAAAAGTGTAAGATCATAAGAAGAAATGGCAAAGTAATGGTTATTTGTGAAAATCCTAAGCATAAACAAAGACAAGGTTAATTTATTAATTGTATAGATATTTTAACGCGGCTGCTTTTTATAAATTTATATGAGTTTAATATTTAGGAGGTGTAAAGATTAATGGCTAGAATTGCCGGTGTTGACTTACCAAGAGATAAAAGAGTGGAAATTGGTTTAACTTATATATACGGTATAGGCAGATCAAGATCAAATGAAATACTCAAAAAAGCAAATATCAATCCAGATACAAAAGTAAAAGATTTAACTGAATCAGAAATTGCTGCATTAAGAGAAATTGTTGATAACTATCATGTTGAAGGTGATTTAAGAAGAGAAACAGCAATGAATATCAAGAGACTTAAAGAAATCAATTGCTATAGAGGAATGAGACATAAAAAAGGCCTACCAGTAAGAGGACAAAGAACAAAAACTAATGCAAGAACAAGAAAAGGCCCTAAGAAGTTAGCAGGAAAGAAAAAATAGGAAGTTGAGAAGGAGGGATTTATAAGTGGCAGCAAAAAAAGGTGTAAAAACTCGTGTTAAGAGAAGAGAACGTAAAAATATTGAAAGAGGTCAAGCTCATATTCAATCAACTTTTAATAATACAATAGTTACATTGACTGATGCTCAAGGCAATGTGCTTTCTTGGGCTAGTGCTGGGCAGTTGGGATTTAGAGGTTCAAGAAAATCTACTCCTTTTGCAGCACAATCAGCAGCAGAAGAAGCTGCAAAAAAGGCAATGGAACATGGTCTTAAAACTGTTGAGGTATATGTAAAAGGACCTGGTGCAGGGAGAGAAGCTGCAATCAGATCACTTCAAGCAGCAGGATTGGAAGTAAGTCTAATAAAGGACGTTACCCCAATACCACACAATGGTTGTAGACCACCAAAACGTAGAAGAGTTTAATCAATAGGAGGTGTATATAGGAAATGGCAAGATATACTGGACCAGATTGTAGATTATGTCGTAGAGAAGGACAAAAGTTATATTTAAAGGGAGATAAATGTTTTACAGATAAATGTCCAGTTTCAAAGAGAAACTATGCTCCAGGGCAACATGGACAATCAAGAAAGAAACTTACTGAATATGGATTACAGTTAAGAGAAAAGCAAAAAGTTCGTAGATATTATGGTATTCAAGAATCACAAATGCTTAAATACTTTAATATGGCTGATAAAATGAAGGGTATCACAGGTGAAAATCTTCTAAAGATATTAGAATCAAGACTAGATAATGTAGTTTATAGAATGGGATTTGCTGCTTCAAGGGATGAAGCAAGACAACTTGTTACTCATGGCCACTTTATAGTAAATGGTAAGAAAGTTGATATACCTTCAATGCTTATAAAAGTTGGAGATGAAATCGAAGTAAAAGCTAAAAGCAAAAACAGTCCTAGATTTAAAGAATTAGTTGAAAATCATAGAGGAACAACAGTTAAGTGGGTTGATGTTAATCCAGAAGATTTAAAGGGTAAAGTTGTAGCTGAACCATCAAGAGAAGATATTGATTTACCAATAGAAGAACACTTAATAGTTGAGTTATATTCTAAATAATAGTTTATTATATAGAATCAGTTGCCCTCAAAGTATAAAAATATATTTAATTATAAGGAGGGTTATGGTTAATGCTTGAGATTGAGAAACCTAAAATTGAGATAGTTGAAATGAATAAAGAAGAGACTTATGGGAAATTTGTGTTGGAGCCTCTAGAGAGAGGTTATGGAACCACATTGGGCAACTCTCTTAGAAGGGTACTACTTTCTTCGTTGCCTGGAGCTGCTGTATCTTCTATTAAGGTACAAGGCGTTCTTCATGAATTTAATACTATTGAAGGTGTATTTGAAGATGTACCTGAAATAATTTTAAACATAAAGAATATAGCAGCTAAGATGTATTCAGATGAACCGGTAATGCTTAAAATAGAAGTGGAAGGGCCTTGTGAAGTTACAGCGGGAGATATCATCACTGGTCCTGATGTAGAAATAATAAACAAAGATCTTCATATTGCTACTGTAAATAGTGATGGGAAACTTTATATGGAACTAGAAATGGTAAGAGGGAGAGGGTATGTAGTATCTGAGAGAAATAAAAAAGAAGGTCAATCTATAGGAGTTATTCCTGTAGACTCCATATTCACTCCTGTGCAAAAGGTTAATTTTGCAGTAGAAAATACAAGGGTAGGACAAATAACAGATTATGATAAATTGATACTTGAAGTTTGGACAAATGGAACTATGAAACCAGATGAAGCAACATCTCTTGGCGCCAAAATATTGACTGAACATCTAAACTTGTTTATAGGACTTACTGAACATGTAAATGACGTCGAAATAATGGTTGAAAAAGAAGAAGATAAAAAAGAGAAGGTATTAGAGATGACTGTTGAAGAATTAGACCTATCTGTAAGAAGCTATAACTGTTTGAAGAGAGCAGGTATAAACACAGTAGAAGAGCTTACTCAAAAGACTGAAGAAGACATGATGAAGGTTAGAAATCTAGGCAAGAAGTCCCTTGAAGAAGTTCAGAAAAAATTGGATGAACTAGGATTAAGTCTTAAGAAAAACGATGAGTAACAAGGAATGAAGGAGGGATAATACATGGCTCAATTAAGAAAACTTGGTCGCCCTACTGATCATAGAAAAGCAATGTTAAGAAATCAAGTAACTAACTTATTTGAATATGGTAGGATTGAAACTACTTATACTAGAGCAAAAGAAACTCAGAGAATGGCTGATAAGATGATTACTCTTGCAAAGAGAGGCGATTTGCACGCAAGAAGACAAGTATTGGCTTATATATATGATGAAGATGTAGTGAAAAAGTTATTTGACGAAATTGCACCAAACTACTCCGAAAGAAACGGTGGATATACTAGAGTATTAAAAATGGGTCCACGTAGAGGAGACGGTGCGGAAATGGCAATAATAGAATTGGTTTAGAAGGTGGGGGATTAAGTTTTATACTTAGTCCCTTTTAACTTATTTAAAAATTATTAATACAATTGATTCTTAAATACCCTTATGTTATCATTAATTAGTGGAAATATATTAAAAATGAGGGGTAATTATGTCAGATACAATGATAAAATTAGAGAACGTGACGTATGAATATAAATCAAATGAAGAAGAATTTATGGCCCTTAAGGGTATCAATTTAGAGATAAAAAAGGGAGAATTTTTAGTAGTACTTGGTCATAATGGTTCTGGCAAATCTACATTAGCTAAACTTATAAATGCACTTTTATTGCCAACAAATGGAAAGGTTTATGTAAATGGTATGGATACTACTGATGAAGAAAAAATCTGGGATATAAGACATACTGCAGGAATGGTATTTCAAAATCCAGATAATCAAATTGTTGCTACTATTGTAGAAGAAGACGTGGCTTTTGGTCCAGAAAATCAGGGAGTTGAACCAAAAGAAATAAGAGAAAGAATAGATAAGGCTCTCGAAATTGTTGAAATGACCAGGTATAAAAAACATGCCCCTCACTTACTTTCCGGAGGACAAAAACAACGTATAGCAATAGCTGGAGTACTTGCTATGAATCCAGAGTGCATAATATTAGATGAACCCACTGCTATGCTTGATCCAACTGGAAGAAGTGAAGTGATGGAAACAGTTAGAAAATTAAATAAGGAACAAAAGAAAACTATAGTGCATATAACTCACTATATGGAAGAAGCTGTTGAAGCAGATAGAATAATAGTTATGGAAGAAGGGCAAATTGTCATGGAAGGAACTCCAAGACAAGTTTTTAGTCAAGTTGATAAGATGAAAGAATTAGGTCTTGATGTACCTCAAGTGACAGAACTTGCTCATGAACTAAGAAAAGAAGGAATAGATGTCCCAGAGGATATCTTGACTGTGGAAGAACTGGTGAGGGCTTTATGATGATAAAAATTAAAAATTTAAACTTTATATATAATCCAAATAGTCCCTTTGAAACCAAAGCTTTAAACAATGTGAATTTGGAAATAAATGAAGGTGATTTTATTGGACTTTTAGGGCATACTGGTTCTGGAAAATCTACTCTTATACAGCATTTAAATGGACTTATAAAGCCTACAAGTGGAAGTATAATAGTTGATGGCGTGGATATAACTGAAAAAGGTGCTGATTTGAAATCCATACGACAGAAAGTAGGACTGGTATTTCAGTATCCTGAATATCAGCTTTTTGAAGAGACTGTCTATAAAGATATTGCATTTGGACCTAAGAATTTAGGATTAGATGATAGTGAAATAGATTCTAGAGTGAGAAGAGCTATGGAGCTTGTGGGACTAGATTTTGAAAGTTTAAAAGATAGATCACCCTTTGAATTGAGTGGAGGTCAAAAAAGAAGAGTAGCTATTGCAGGAGTACTTGCTATGGAACCTAAAGTTCTTATACTAGATGAACCTACAGCAGGTCTTGATCCTAGAGGAAGAGATGAAATATTAGGTGAAATAAAAAGTTTATACAATAAAGGAAATATAACCATTATATTAGTTTCTCATAGCATGGAAGATGTAGCCAGATTGGTAAATAAAATTGTGGTTATGCATAAAGGAGAAGTAGCTATGGAAGGAACTCCAAGAGAAATTTTCAGAAGAGCAGAAGAATTAGAGTCTATGGGCCTTGGAATTCCACAAGTGACCTATTTTATGAGGAAATACAAAGAAAGTGGGAACGATGTATCAAGTGATGTTCTTACTATTGATGAGGCCAAAGAAGAATTATTAAGATACTTAAGGAGAAATGGCAATGATTAAGGATATAACTATAGGACAATATTTTCCGGGAGAAACAGTTATTCACAAGTTGGATCCAAGGGTCAAAATACTAGTATCTTTTGCATTCATAATATCTCTATTTTTCATAAATAAGTTTTATCCCTATATATTAATCCTAGCATATATATTAACAGTGACAAAATTGTCCAGGGTGCCAATTAAATATGTTTTAAAAGGTTTAAAACCTTTAACTTTTATAATACTTATTACCTTTTTTATAAATTTATTTATGACAAAGGGTGTAGTATTATTTGAAATTGGTCCATTGGTTATTACAGAAGAAGGATTATATCAATCAGTATTTATGGCCTTGAGACTAATATTTCTTATAATGGGTACATCACTACTTACTTTGACTACATCACCTATTTCGCTGACAGATGGTATAGAAAAAATCCTTTCACCTTTAAAAGCAATAGGATTACCAGCCCATGAATTAGCTATGATGATGACTATAGCTCTTAGATTCATTCCAACTCTATTGGAAGAAACAGATAAAATCATGAAAGCTCAAATGGCAAGAGGTGCTGACTTTGAAAGTGGGAATATAATGAGTAGAGCAAAAAATTTAGTGCCGCTTTTGGTACCATTATTTATAAATGCTTTTAGACGAGCAGATGAACTAGCTATGGCTATGGAAGCAAGATGCTATAGAGGTGGAGAACATAGAACTAGACTCAATGAGATAAAAATGGAAAGGAAAGATTATATAGCTATCATAATCATGACTATATTTTTTGGCGTATTGATACTTACTAGGTACATTTAAGAGGGATTTAGATGAAAAATATAAAATTGACTATTGAATATGATGGAACTAATTATTTTGGCTGGCAAGTTCAACCAGAAGTGTCCAGTGTTCAAGGAGAAATAAAGAAAGCTATAAAAATATTAACTAATGAAGATATTGATCTAACAGGTGCAGGAAGAACGGATAGAAAAGTTCATGCAAGAGGACAAGTGGCGAATTTTATGACTAATTCTAGTATTCCTGCAGAAAAATTTTCTTATGCTATAAATAAATATTTGCCACAAGACATATCTATTGTTAAATCAGAAGAAGTAGATATAAATTTTCATTCTAGATATGATGCTATAGGAAAAGAATATAGATATTTAATATATAATACTCATATTAGAAGCTCTTTATTGAGAAACTATACATATCATGTTCCATATAATTTAGATTTTAAAAAAATGGATATAGCTAAAGATTTTTTTCTGGGGACTCATGATTTCAGTGCTTTTATGTCTACAGGAAGTAGCATAGAGAATACTGTGAGAACAATTTATGCTGTATCTTTATGTCAAAAGAATAATATAATATGCTTTGAAGTACAAGGGAATGGTTTTTTATATAATATGGTGCGAATCATGGTGGGGACTTTAATTGATGTCGGGAGTGGAAAAATAAGACCAGAAAGTATTCCAATTATATTAGAATCTAAAGATAGAAAAAAAGCAGGACACACCGCTAAACCTCAAGGGTTGTACTTAGAAAAAGTTTATTATTGAAATGAAATATACTTCTTGACACACCTGGTTCATTGTATTACAATATATAAGAGTGTTTGAATGAAAAATCCACTAGCCCCGGATTTTAGCATATAAACTACTTTACAACTCTGTAGTAAGGAGGGAAATAGATGAAAAGCTACATGGCAAAACCAAATGAAGTTGAAAGAAAATGGTATGTAATAGATGCAGAAGGAAAAGTTCTAGGTAGACTTGCAAGTGAAGTTGCAAAGATCTTAAGCGGAAAAAACAAACCTATTTATACTCCTCATGTGGATACTGGCGATTTCGTTATAATTATAAATGCAGATAAAGTTGTTTTGACTGGAAAGAAATTAGAACAAAAGAGCTATAAATATCATACTGGACATCCAGGAGGACTTAAAGAAGTATCTTATGAGAGAATGATGAAAGAAAAACCTGAAAAGGCAATTGAATTGGCAGTGAAAGGTATGCTTCCAAAGAATAGTTTAGGCAGAAGTATGTACAAAAAATTGAAAGTATATAGTGGACCTGAACACAATCATGAAGCTCAAAAACCAGTTGTTTATGAGTTCTAGTTTTTGAGGAAAGGAGGACTGTAAGTGGCAAACGTACAATATCTTGGAACAGGTAGAAGAAAAAAAGCTGTTGCTAGAGTTAGATTAATTCCTGGCTCTGGAAACATAATTATAAATAAAAGAGATATAGATGAATATTTTGAATATGATACACTAAAAGTTATCGTAAGAGAACCATTGACATTAACTGAAACATTAGATAAATATGATGTAGTAGTAAATGTTCATGGTGGTGGATATACTGGTCAAGCAGGAGCAATTAGACATGGTATATCAAGAGCATTGCTTGAAGCTGATGGAGAATTAAGACCAGTGCTTAAAAAAGCTGGATACTTAACTAGAGACCCAAGAATGAAAGAAAGAAAGAAATATGGTCTTAAAAAAGCAAGAAGAGCACCACAATTCTCAAAGAGATAGAAATACAAAAACACTGGATTTTCCAGTGTTTTTTTGTAATATGGACAAAAACCTCTTTAATATATTATTTTATACAAATGTATTAGGGAGGTTTTTTCATGAAGGTTATATATGTTAGAAAAAGGTATTTATATTTAATTGTTGTTGTTCTTATTCTTATTATTTTTCTGGCTGTTTTCCATAAAGAAAAAGTTGCTACAACTTATTTACCTATAAATAGCAAGGTTATAGGAATAGATCCTGGTCATGGCGGGACAGATCCAGGGGCTGTGGGAAGAAATGGTACAAGTGAAAATGAAATCAATTTGTCTATCGCACTAAAACTAAAAAGGTTTATTGAGCAGAGTGGCGGTATAGTAGTTATAACTAGAGATGATCTTAATGGCTTGTATACAGAAGATTTAGATCCGTCAAAAACTAAAAAAATTGAGGACTTAAAGAAAAGAAGAGAAATAATAGATGAGGGAGATTGCGATATATTTTTAACAATTCATTTAAATAGTTTTCCCCAATCTAAATATTATGGAGCACAAACTTTTTATAAAGATGGATGTGAAAAGAGTAAAAAGTTAGCAGAAATTGTACAAGAGGAATTGAAAAATGTATTGGATCAAAATAATAAAAGGATGCCACAAAAAAGAGACGATGTATATTTACTTAGAGAAGTTAAAAGTCCTTCAATATTGATAGAATGTGGATTTTTATCAAATCCAGGTGAAGAAAAATTGTTAGCAGAAGAGAAATATCAAGAGAAAATAGCTTGGGCCGTATATATAGGAATAATAAGATATTTTAATGAAATAGAATTAGAAAATTCATATTGATGTGGATAAAGCTTGTGGATATATAAAAATACTGTGGATAATAAAATATTATGTAAATTACTTTTTTTTTAATATTATAAAATAGCAAAAGAATAGTTTACATAAGTTATCCACTATATAATGTGGATAATGTGGATAATGTGGATATAATTAAAAAAATAATTTAACAATTAAAAGTTAATTCTAGCTTGATAAAAAAATAACATAATTGTATACTTATTTTAGAAGACAATATAAGGAGGGGGTCAGATGATAGTTTTAAATGTTTGCATTGGCAGTGCCTGCCATCTGAAAGGATCATACAATGTGATCAATAAGTTTCAAGATATTATCAAGGATAAGGGATTAGAAGATGAAGTAGTTGTAAAAGCAGCATTTTGTTTAGGTGAATGTACAAAGGCAGTATCAGTAAAAATTGATGATGAAGAAACTATTTATTCAGTTAATGAAAAAACTGCAGAAGAATTTTTTAACCGCCATGTACTAGGGAGGTTGTAAATGTGGAGCTATTAAATTTTAACAAGGCGAACTGTAAGCATTGCTATAAATGTTTAAGGGTTTGTCCAGTTAAGGCTATAAAATTTAAGAATGACCAAGCAAGTATTGTTGAAGAAAGATGTATTGCTTGTGGTCATTGCTTTATAGCTTGTCCACAAAATGCAAGGAAAGTTGCAAGTGATTTAAATAGCATAAAATCTGCTATAGAAGATGGTAAAAAAGTGATTGCATCAGTAGCTCCATCCTATATTGGCGCTTTTCCCATGGAAAGGGGAGAACAGTTAGTTACAGCCTTAAAAAAACTAGGGTTTGTATATGTAGAAGAAACAGCTATAGGAGCTGATATAGTATCTTCACTATATGAGGAAGAATTGAGTAAAGGAACGAGAAAAAACATAATAACTACTGCTTGTCCTTCAGTGAACCTTTTAATTGAAAAATATTTTCCTTCTCTTACTAACTATATGCTGCCAATAGTTTCACCAATGTTAGCCCATGGGAAAATGATGAAAGAAACTTATGGATTAGATAGTTTTGTAGTATTTATTGGACCTTGCATAGCTAAAAAAGTAGAGGCCAATGAGGTACAACATGATGATATTGTTGATGCTGTTCTTACTTTTGAGGAATTAGAAATGTGGCTTAAAGATGAGAATATAAATTTATCTAAAGAAAAATTTACTCCATTTGATGATAGATCTACTGAAAGAGGTAGGGGCTATCCTATTGATGGCGGAGTATTGAAGAGTTTTGTTAAGGATAAAGACAATATAAAATATGATATCATAAATGTAGATGGTGTAGAAGAATGTATAGATTTTTTAGAAACACTATCTAGTGAAAATATAGAAGGCGTTTGTGTGGAAATGAATGCATGTCGTGGTGGATGCGTCAATGGACCAGGTATGCCTAAAAATGATTTAAGTAGATATAGAAGAGAAAAAAATGTTAAACAATATATAAAGTCAAGAGATAGAAGTTTTACTTATGAAAAGATAAAAGTACCACGAAACATTGATTTTGACAAAGTTTTTATGGATAAATCTTTTTATAGGCCAGAAATTACAGAAGAAGATATATTGACAGTACTTAGATCTATAGATAAATACAATGAAGCAGATGAATTAAACTGTAGTGCTTGTGGATATGCAACATGTAGAGAAAAAGCCCGAGCAGTTTTAGAAGGTATGGCAGAAACAAGTATGTGTCTTCCTTATATGAAGGGGAGGGCTGAAAGACTTTCAAACCATATATTTGAAAATAGTCCTAATGCTATATTTGTTATAGATGGAAATTTAAATATTGTTGAGTTTAATCCAGTTTGCGAAAAAGTATTTAATGTAAAAGCCAAAGATGTTATAGGTAGCCCAATTTCTATAGTTATTGATGATAATATCTTTGAAAAAGTAAAAGAAACTAGAGAAGATATTATACTACAAAAAGTATTTTATAAGAAACAAGGAATAGTATTGATTCAAAATATCATCCATATTGAGAATGAGGATGCTATGCTTGTCATTATGACAGATATAACATCAGCTGAAAAAGATAGAGAAGAACTTGATAGAATAAAGAAAAACACATTGGATGCTGCTCAAGATGTTATAGAAAAACAAATGCGAGTAGCACAAGAAATTGCAGGACTTCTTGGAGAAACTACTGCAGAAACTAAGGTAGTTCTTACAAAATTAAAAGAGCTAGTCCTCAAAGATGGTGATATTAAATGACATATTTTATAGATATTGCCCATAATAGCTTAAATAAAGATGGCGAGGAACTTTGTGGAGATAAGGTAGAGGTAATAAGAAGAGATAAATCTGCTATAGTAGTCATGGCAGATGGACTTGGAAGTGGTGTAAAAGCCAATATACTTTCTACTTTGACATCTAAAATAGCAATTACTATGCTTAAAGAGGGAGCAAGTATTTATGAAACTGTTGATACAATTATAAATACTCTTCCCGTATGTAAAGTTAGAAAACTTGCTTATTCTACTTTTACTATAGCTGAAATACAGGAAAATGGAGAAGCTTATTTAGCTGAATATGACAATCCTCCTGTATATTTGCTTAGAGAAGGAAGACTGGTGCCTTTAGAGAGAAGAGAAACAGTCATAAATGGTACTATAGTTAAAGAAAGCAATTTTCAATTAGAAAAAGGAGATTTACTTGTAATAATAAGTGACGGCGTAGTTCACGCTGGAGTAGGAGGAGTGTTAAATTTGGGTTGGCAGTGGAACAACGTAGGTGAATACTTAAATAGAGCTGCTATGAATCAAAAAAGTGCAAGAAAAGTATCTAGAAATTTGATAGATACCTGTCAGTATTTATATATGGACAAACCAGGAGATGATACAACAGTGGTGGCAATTAAGATAAGAGATAAAGAAGTAATAGATTTATTCACTGGACCTCCAAAAGATCCACTAAAAGATAAGGAAGCTGTTGAAAAATTCATGTCAGGTTCAGGCAAGAAGATTGTCTGTGGTGGCACTGCTGCTAAAATAGTTGCCAGGGAACTAGGGAAAAAAGTTATCCCAAATATGGATTTCATAGATCCAGAGGTGCCTCCAACAGCAGAAATAGATGGAATTGATTTAGTAACTGAAGGAGTACTAACTCTTAGCAAGACCATAGAAAAAATGAATAGATATATTGATTCACCCTATAAAGACAATTTGTTTGAGAGCTTTGACAAAGAAGATGGGGCTTCAAGATTGGCAAGATTGTTGATTGAAGACTGTACTCATCTGAATTTGTGGGTTGGAAAGGCTGTAAATCCAGCACATCAGAATCCTGACTTTCCTATAGATTTAAGTATCAAGTTAAAAGTAGTAAATGAACTTATTAAAACCATGGAAAAACTAGGGACAAAGGTCAGTCTCACTTATATATAGAAAAGGAGTGGAGAAATGGAAAGAGTAAGAAAATTTGAAAGTGATGTTCAATTGATCAAATATGAAGTATTGAGAGAAGTAGCAAAATTAGCAATGGAAGGTACACTTGAAGAAAAAAAAGATGATATTCAATATGTAATAGATCCAGGACCAGAACCACGTACTAGATGTTGCATTTATAAAGAAAGGGAAATAACAAAAGAAAGAGTTAAATTGGCTATGGGTGGGGATAAGGATATAAAAGGCATTGTAGAAGTATTAGAAGTTGCATGTGATAAGTGTCCTCTAAATAGGTTTTTTGTGACAGAAGCTTGTAGAGGATGCTTAGCTCATAGATGTTCTGAGGCTTGCCCAAGAGGGGCTATTCATCATATAAATGGCAGAGCTTATATAGATCAAGAGAAATGTATTGAATGTGGAAGATGTAAAGAGGCTTGTCCTTACAATGCTATAGCAGATGTTATGAGACCTTGTAGAAGAGCTTGTCCTGCAGGAGCTATTTCTTTTGATGATTCTAAAAAAGCAGTTATCAATTATGAAAAATGTATACAATGTGGTGCTTGTATTATTCAATGTCCTTTTGGAGCAATAATGGATAAGTCTTTTATAGTAGATGTAATTGAACTTCTAAAAGAAACTAAAAAAAATGATGATATTCATGTTTATGCTGCTATAGCACCAGCTATATCTAGTCAATTTACCTATGCAAAGATAGAGCAAGTAGTTTGCGGAATTAAGAAATTAGGTTTCCATGACGTAGTTGAAGTGGCATTAGGTGCAGATATGGTAGGACTTCATGAAGCCAAAGAATTTGCTGAAACTGTAGAGGAAAAGGGAATAGTTACCACATCGTGTTGTCCAGCATTTGTTTCTTATATAAAGAAAAATTATCCTGAATTGGAGGATAAAATTTCAAATACAGTTTCACCTATGATTGCTATATCAAGACTCATAAAACATATTGATCCTAAGGCTAAAATAGTTTTCATAGGGCCTTGCGTAGCTAAAAAAGGTGAAATAATGGAAGAAGAATTAAAAGGTGATACAGATTATGTATTAACTTTTGAAGAATTAGCTGCTATGCTTGATGCTGCAGAAATTGATTTGGAAAATTGTAATGACGGAGAATTAAACAATGCTTCATACTATGGAAGAATATTTGCGAGAAGTGGTGGAGTGACAGAAGCAGTAGCACATACAATTGAATCAAAGGGCATAGATACTGACTTTAGGCCAGTTAAATGTGATGGTATAAAAGAATGTGACAAGGCACTTAAGATGGCCAAAGTAAATAGATTGAATGGAAACTTTATTGAAGGAATGGCTTGTGTTGGAGGATGTATTGCAGGACCTGCAAGCTTACATCATGGGCCAAAAGATAAAAATGAAGTAGATAAATACGGAAAACTTGCTATTGAAGAAGATATAAATAGTTCTTTAAGAATATTTGAAGTTCAAGATATAAATTTAGATAGAAAATAATTATTTATATATATCTTTTAATTTATAGTTAAATTTGACATTTTAGTGTATAATAAAGCCAAGATGCCGAACTGCCATTTTCTAAATTATAGGTTTGACAGTTCGGGTCTTTAGGTTTTTTTATCTATCTAGCAATTTTTATAAAACACCTTTAATTCTAATTGGTTATAAAAAACCCTTTAAGGGTAAAAATATAAATAATATATAGGAAGGAGTTGGTTTTAAATGGAAACAAAAAAAACCCCACTATATGATGAACATGTAAAACTTGGTGGTAAGATTGTTGATTATGCAGGATGGTTTCTTCCTGTGCAATATGAAGGAATTTTGGCTGAACATGAAGCAGTAAGAACTAAAGCAGGAATGTTTGATGTGTCTCATATGGGTGAAGTAATGGTTAGAGGAAAAGAAGCTTTAAACTATTTACAATATTTATTGACAAATGATATTGGGGTATTAGAAAACAACCAAGTAGTATATACCTTTATGTGCTATCCTGATGGTGGTGTAGTAGATGATTTATTAACATATAAAATTAATGATGAAGAATTTTTATTGGTTATTAATGCATCAAATGTAGATAAGGATTTTAAATGGATGCAAGATAATGTAAAAGATTTTGACGTAGTAGCAGAAAACATATCTGATGAAGTTGGGGAAGTTGCACTTCAAGGACCAAATGCTGAAAAGATACTTTCTAAATTGACAGATGAAAATCTTTCTGATATCAAATTTTTCCATTTCAAAAAAGATATAATTGTAGCTGGTACTAAATGTTTAGTTTCAAGAACTGGATATACAGGTGAAGATGGATTTGAAATTTACACATCAAGAGAAGGAATTGTAAAAGTTTGGAATAGCATATTAGAAGCTGGAGAAGAATATGGAATTAAACCAACTGGACTAGGATGTAGAGATACTTTAAGATTTGAAGCAGGACTTCCACTTTATGGTCATGAAATATCTCAAGATATATCTCCAATACAAGGAGGATTTAAATTCTTCGTAAAACTTGACAAAGATGACTTTATAGGAAAAGATGCATTGGTTTTACAAAATGAGAACCTTACAAAAAAAGTAGTAGGATTTGAATTGTTAGGGAAAGGTATTCCAAGAGAAGGATATGATGTAGTTGTAGATGGGGAAAAGATTGGATATGTAGCAACAGGATATTTTGCTCCAACTCTAAAGAAAAACATAGGGACAGCTCTAGTAGATATTGAATATTCGAAAAAAGGAACTGAATTTGAAGTTATGATAAGAAACAAACCTGTTAAAGCTCAAGTAATAGATAAAAGATTTTATAAAAGAAAATAAATTTAAAAAACAAAATAAATTTTAAGGAGGTAATTTTAATGAAAGTTTTAAAAGATTTATTGTATACAAAAGACCATGAATGGATAAAGGTTGATGGAAATAAGGCTTATGTAGGAGTTGCAGATTATGCACAAGATCAATTAGGAGATATTGTATATGTAGAATTGCCTGACGTAGATGATGGATTTGAAATTGAAGAAGCTTTTGGAGCAGTTGAATCTGTTAAGGCTGCTGCAGATATATATATGCCAGTTGGTGGCAAAGTATTAGAAATAAATGAAGCATTGGAAGATGATCCAAGTTTATTGAATCAAGATCCTTATGAAAATTGGATGATATTGATTGAATTGAGTGATGTAAGTCAATTAGATGATTTAATGAATGCGAAAGATTATGAGAAATACCTTGAAGAGGAGGCATAATATGTATCCTTACATCCCTAATACAAGTGATGATGAAAAGAAGATGCTCGAGACTATCGGAGCCAAATCTATAGAAGATCTTTTTAATGATATTCCAGATGAAGTAAAGTTAAATAGGCCTTTAAACTTAGAAAGTTCAAAATCTGAATTAGAGGTTAGAAATATACTTACGAAATTGTCAAAGGAAAATAAAACTGTAAATGATCTTACTTGCTTTTTAGGGGCAGGAGCTTATGACCACTATATACCATCAGTAGTTAATCATGTTATATCTAGAAGTGAATTTTATACATCCTATACACCTTATCAAGCAGAGATAAGCCAAGGAACTCTTCAATATATATTTGAATATCAAACTCTTATAGCTAATTTGACAGGTATGGATGTTTCAAATGCTTCACTATATGATGTAGGTTCTGGTTTAGGAGAAGCGGCTATTATGGCTACAAGTATTACTAGAAAAAATGAAATAGTTGTTTCTAAAACTGTTAATCCAGATGCTATAAGAGTACTTAAAACTTATGCTCATGTTCAAGGAATGAAAGTCATTGAAATAGATGATTTGGATGGAACTACTAATTTAGAAGAATTAGAAAAAAATGTAGGTGAAAACACAGCTGCAGTTATGGTTCAAAATCCAAACTTCTTTGGAATAATAGAAGATGTAAAAGCTATTGAAGAAATAACTCATAAGCAAAAGAAAGCTATGCTTGTTGTAAGTGTAGATCCTATATCATTAGGTATATTAAAATCTCCTGGTGAATTAGGAGCAGATATTGTTGTTGGAGAAGGGCAGCCTTTAGGAATACCACTTAGTTTTGGTGGACCTTATTTAGGATTTATTGCAACTACACAAAAACACATGAGAAAATTGTCAGGAAGAATTGTAGGAGAATCCGTTGATGTAGATGGAAACAGGGCTTTTGTACTTACACTTCAAGCGAGAGAACAACACATAAGAAGAGAGAAAGCATCTTCCAATATTTGTTCCAATCAAGGAATAAACACTCTTGCAAGTGCTGTATATATGGTTGCTATGGGCAAAAAAGGATTAAAAGAAGTTGCTGTTCAAAGTACAGCAAAAGCTCATTATGCGCATAAGAGCATGATAAGTACAGGAAAATACAAACCATTATTTGACAAACCTTTCTTTAAGGAATTTGCTATAACAAGTGAAATACCTGGAGAAAATGTAAATGAAGCATTGCTTAAGGAAGATATACTAGGAGGTTTCCTATTAAATAAATATTATCCCCAATATGAAAATGGAATTCTCTATTGTGTTACAGAAAAGAGAACCAAAGGTGAAATTGATAAATTAGTAAATGTATTGGAGGGGATAAAATGAAAAAGTATGATAAGTTAATTTTCGAACTTTCAACACCAGGGAGAGTAGGGTATACTCTTCCAGAATTGGACGTAGAAGAAAGTGATATCAATGAATTTATTCCAACCGAATATTTAAGAAGTGAAGAACTTAATTTTCCAGAAGTAAGTGAAGTAGACATCATAAGGCATTATACCAATTTGTCAAATAAAAACTATGGAGTTGATACGGGATTTTATCCATTAGGTTCTTGTACAATGAAATACAATCCGAAAATCAATGAAGATATGGCAAGACTTGATGGATTTACAAATATTCATCCTTATCAACCAGAAGAAACAGTACAGGGAGCATTGAATCTTATGTACAATTTGGAAAAATCCTTATGTGAAATTACTGGAATGGAGAGGGTTACACTTCAACCAGCAGCAGGTGCTCATGGGGAACTTACTGGTTTGATGCTTATCAAAGCATATCATGAAAATAGAGGAGACACTAAACGTACTAAAATAATAGTACCAGATTCAGCTCATGGAACAAACCCAGCTAGTTCAGTAATGGCAGGATTTGAAGTAATAGAGATAAAATCCAATGAAAATGGATTGGTAGATATAGAGAGCCTAAAAGAGGCTTTGAGTGATGAAGTAGCAGGTTTAATGCTTACTAATCCAAATACATTAGGCTTGTTTGAAAAGGATATAAAAGAAATTGCAAGACTTGTTCATGATTGTGGAGGACTACTATATTATGATGGTGCCAATGCCAATGCAATCATGGGTATCACAAGACCTGGAGATATGGGTTTTGATGTAGTTCACTTGAATTTACACAAGACTTTTTCTACACCTCATGGTGGAGGAGGACCAGGAAGTGGACCAGTAGGAGTTAAGAGTCAATTGGTTGAATTTTTACCTGTACCTATAGTAGAAAAAGATGGAGATAGATATTATCTTGAATACGATATACCAAATACTATAGGGAAAGTTAAAGATTTCTATGGACATTTTGGAGTATTGGTAAAAGCCTATACTTATATTTTGACTATGGGCAGCGATGGACTCAAGAAAGCTAGTGAAATGGCTGTATTGAATGCCAATTATTTAGCAGCTTCATTGAAGGAAGACTACTATCTTCCAATAGAAAGAACATGTAAGCATGAATTTGTGCTAGGTGGTTTAAAAGAAGAAACTTTAGATGTAGCTACTCTAGATGTAGCTAAGAGACTTCTTGATTTTGGTTTCCATCCACCAACAGTATATTTCCCACTTATTGTTCATGAAGCTATAATGGTTGAGCCTACAGAATCAGAAAGTATAGAATCACTAGATGAATTTGTAAAGGCTATGAAAGAAATAGCTAAGGAAGCTAGAGAAAATCCAGAGATACTGAAAGAAGCACCTCATGATACTCCTGTAAGGAGAATAGATGAAACGAGGGCAGCGAGAAATCCAATACTTAAATACGAAGGGTAGGTGTTTTCTTTGCAGAAAAACATAGCAGTTATAGGAGCAGGCCCTGGAGGATATGTAGCAGCTATTAGAGGAGCACAATTGGGAGCAAATGTATATTTAATAGAAAATAGAGAAGTAGGGGGAACATGCCTCAACAGAGGCTGTATCCCTACTAAAACATATTTTAGAAATGCTGAAATAATGACTACTTTAAAAAACAGCGAAGAGTTTGGAATAAGTGTAGATAATTATCAATTGGACGGGAAAAAACTTCAGAATAGAAAAAATGAAATTGTCGGCCAATTGGTAGGCGGTATTGAAAAGTTAATTGAGTCCTATAAAAATATAGAATTCATAAATGGAAAAGCTAATTTAAAAGATAAAAATACAGTTTCAGTTAAATTGTGTAGTGGAGAAGAACGAGAAATAAAAGTATACAATATAGTTATTGCTACAGGTTCTAAACCTACTATGACAGAGACAAAGGGTATAGAATTGGAAGGAGTAATCACTAGTGATGAACTTCTTTCTATGGAAGAAATTCCAGAAACCTTGATAGTTGTAGGAGGAGGGGTTATAGGAGTTGAGTTTGCTAGTATCTACAATGGTCTAGGTTCTCATGTAATACTTTTAGCTTCTAGAATGCTAAAAAATGCAGATAAAGAAGTTCAAAAGAGAATAACTCCTCTTTTAAAAAGACAAGGTATAGAAACATATGTAGATATTAGAGCTAAAGAGATAATCAAAGAAGGAGACAAATTAAGAGTAATAGCAAAATATAAAACTAAAGATAAGGAAATAGAAGTTGTAGGAGATAAGGTTCTTGTTGCTTCAGGAAGAGGGCCAGTAGTAGAAGATTTGAACTTGGATGGTGTAGGAATAGAATATGGTCATAAAGGAATTCATGTAAATGAAGACTTTGAAACTAATATTGATGGAATCTATGCTATAGGAGATGTAAATGATGTAGGTGTACAACTTGCCCATGTAGCTTCCAATCAAGGTGTATATGTGATGGAAAAAATAATGGGTATTGAACCTGTAATCAATTTAGATGTATGGCCAAATTGTGTATTCTGTATACCAGAGGTAGCTCATGTTGGAATGACAGAAGAAGAAGCAAAGGAAAAGAATATTGACTATAAGGTTAGTAAATTCTTATTTGGTGCCAATGGAAAGGCTTTAACATTAGGAGAACCGGATGGATTTGTTAAAGTCATGGCAGATGAAAAGAATAAAATAATAGGAGTTCATATAATAGGGCCTCATGCCAATGATTTGATTCACGAAGGAGCATTGGCTATTTCAAATGAATTAAAAGTTGAAAATATAGCTAAGACAATACATGCTCATCCAACTTTGAGTGAAGCTTTTTATGAAGCTACACTAGGATTAGAAGGACAGGCAATTCATATGGCTCCCCCTAGAAAAAGATAGCAGATTTCTGCTATCTTTTTCTTTTTGAAATATCATTTTATATTTCAAGGTTTTTTTGATAAAATAAGATTAAAAGGATCAGGAGGGGACATATGGATAAGAAGATAATGATAGTTATATCAATAATCTTTTTCATCATTTTTTTGAGTCTGGCTTTTTCAATAAAGGATGTTGATAAAGGTGTATTATTTGATGAAAGCATAATGGAATGGATTCATAAAAATATAAATTCTAATATGACTATAGTCATGAAGGGAATTACATTTTTAGGCTCTACATATTTTTTTATGATAGCAGGAGCATTGATTTTATTCTATTTTATTAAAACAAAACACTATGAGGGAATATTTCCACTATTATTTTCAACTATAGGAAGTTTTTCTTTAAATGCTATTTTAAAACATATATTCACAAGAACAAGACCTATTGAATATTTTCTTATACATCAAGGAGGATATAGTTTTCCCAGTGGGCACGCTATGGTTTCTATGTCTTTTTATACAACTATGACTTACTTAATTGTAAAAAACAAAAAATATAAAAATAAAAATTATTTATTTTGGATACTAAACTTTTTAATAGTAGGACTTATTGGCTTTAGTAGAACATATTTAGGAGTCCACTGGCCTACAGATGTATTGGGGGGATATATGATGGGATTTTTAGTGTGCTTTTTTACTATCTTTTTATTTAGCCATAAAAAGAAAGAGGGATTTTGATTATCCCTCTAGTTGAGTATTTCTCTTTCTTGTTCCCTTATGAATTGATTTGTATACAATCTATAATAGTATCCTTTCTTGTTCAATAACTCATGGTGAGTCCCTACTTCTATTACTTGACCTTTTTTTATAACTAGAATCTTATCAGCATTTTTTATGGTAGATAATCTATGAGCTATGATGAAACTAGTTCTTCCTTTTAGTACCTTGTGGATTGTATCTTGTATTATCTTTTCTGTTTCTGTATCTATAGATGAAGTTGCCTCATCAAGTACAAATATTTTAGGATTTCTTAAAACTGCTCTTGCAAAGGATATAAGTTGCTTTTGACCTGTTGATAAAAGGTTTCCACCTTCTCCTACTTCTGTATCATATCCATCATGAAGTTCAACAATGAAATCATGAGCATTTACAAGTTTGCTAGCTCTAATGATATCCAGTTCACTGGCTTCAAGGTTTCCGTACTTTATATTGTCTTTAATAGTACCACTGAAAAGATGAGGAGATTGAAGTACATAACCTAAGTTTTCATGAAGCCATACTTGAGGTCTTTTTTTATAGTCAACGCCATCTATGAGAATTTCTCCTTTAGTTGGTTCATAAAATCTACAGAGAAGGTTCACAATAGTACTTTTTCCTGAACCTGTTTCTCCCACCAATGCTATAGTTTCTCCAGGATTTACATGAAGATTAAAGTTTTCAAGGACTTCTTCTCCATTTTTATATGAAAAAGATACATTTTTGAATTCAATTTCTCCATTGATACTAGGCCAATCTTCTTTTTTGGGATTCATAAAGTCTCCGTATTTTTCTATAACTTCTATACTATCTTCAATTTCTAAATCTTCATTTATAAGAGAAAATACTCTTTCGGCAGAAGCTTGAGCCGATTGAAGTTCAGCAAATATAGCAGCTAATTCTCTTACTGGTTCAAAAAACTGTATAGTATAGTTAACAAATATAACAAGAGTTCCATAACTTAATGTATTTGAAAGAACACTTTTTCCTCCAAAATTTAGGGCAAGGGAGGTACCGATACTTCCTAAAAGAAGAATTATAGGTAAATACAATGAAGATATAATCACTGCCTTTACAGAACTATCTCTCATTTCTCCTGTTAAATTTGTGAATTCTTCTAAATTTTGTTCTTCTCTTACAAGAGTTTTAGTAGTCTTTGCTCCAGAAATGTCCTCGTTGAAAGCACCAGTTATTCTTGAGTTTATCTTTCTTACCTTTCTATAGGCAGTAAGTATTTTTTGCTGAAAATAAACACTGATTATAGCCAAAGGTGGTATTACAGAAAGAGTTATAAGTGCAAGCTTCACATTTAGGGAAAACATGATGACTATTATAGTTATCATCATAGTTACGCCCCAAACAAAATCCACCAACCCCCAAGATAGAGTTTCACTGAGTCTATTTATATCGGAAGTCATTCTTGCCATTAACCATCCTACTGCTCTATTGTCATAATAGGATAGGGAAAGAACTTGCAATTTTTCAAATCCTATCTTTCTTATATCATAGGCCATGCCTGTTTCTATTCTACCAGCAATAGATATGAGAAACCATGCATTTATTGCTTGAATAAGGACTAGAAGTCCATATTTTATAGCAAAAGTTTTTAGTCCATTTGTAGTGCCTTTCATAACAAAATCGTCTATTGCTTTACCATTCATCAGTGGGAATATAGCATCTATTGCTCCTACTCCTACCATTACTAATGCTAATATAAAAAAGTATTTTTTATATGGTTTTGCATAGACTAAAAAATTTTTCCAAAAAGATAAATCTATTTTTTCACTGTATTCCTTTTCTTGCATATCTTCCACGATGTCACCCCCATTAGTTAACACTTACATTTTCCAAATTGTCTTCAAGGGAATTTTGTATTTCATATACCCTTTTATATAAACCTTCTTTTTTTAATAGTTCTTCGTGATTTCCTCTTTGTACTATTTTCCCTTTATCTAATACAAGAATCAAATCTGCCTCTTTTACAGTAGAAATTCTGTGAGAAATAATTATAGTAGTAGATTTGTTTTTTCTTCCATTTAGAGCTTCTCTTATAGAAATATCAGTTTCAGTATCTACAGCACTTAGTGAATCATCAAATACAACAATAGGGCATTCATTTATTATGGTTCTTGCAATTGCTATACGTTGTTTTTGACCTCCTGACAATGACACACCTCTTTCTCCAACGGCTGTATCATATCCTTTGTCAAAACACATGATATCTTCATGAATACTAGCTATTTCAGCAGCATCTAGTACCTTTTTATCTTCTATATTTGGATTTGAAATTTTTATATTTTCTTTTATGGTTTTAGCAAACAGAAAAGGTTCCTGTAGTACTAATCCTACATTTTTTCTAATCCACTTTTTATCAATAGTATTTAATTCTCTTCCATCTATTTTTATAGAGCCATTATTATATTCATAAAGTCTTGGAAGAAGATGAACTAATGAGCTTTTTCCAGAACCAGTAGGCCCTAGTATAGCAACAGTTTCACCAGCGTTTATATCAAAAGAGACTCCATTTAATACAGGTTTCTCCTTTTCATATTCAAAACACACATTCTCAAAGGAAACATTTCCTTGTATTTCAGGTTTTTCATGATTTTCTTCAAGTATTTCCATAGGTTCATTCAAAACTTCTTCTATACGACCTACAGCAACTATAGATTTTCCCATATCTGTAAGTATTCTTCCCATTTGTCTTACAGGCCATAAAAGCATACCTTCATAAGTTGTGAATACCACCAATGTACCTAAAGATATGTGACCTTTTGCTGCCCACAAGCTACCTAGAACCAATACAGCACCTATTTGCATCATACAGATAAAGTCTGAAATAGCCCAATACCACGCCAATAGCTTAATTAATTTATAAACCAGATCTTTATATTTTTCATTTTTTTCATTAAATTTTTCAATTTCATACTTTTGTCTTGCAAAAGCTTTAACTACTCTTATACCTGTTAAGTTTTCTTGTAGTACTGTAGAAAGTTTACCTTCAGCTTCATCAGCCTCTAAAAAAACTTTCTGAACTTTTGAGAAAAAAACAAAAGCAAATATAAATATTATAGGTACTACAGCCATAGAAACTAGAGCCATTTTTACATTGAGATTGAACATTATATAAGAAACAAAAACCAAAGTAAAAATTGCACCACCTATTTCCACCAATTGAACTGCTAAAAATCGCCTTATAGTTTCTACATCTGAGCTACATCTTTGAATCAAATCTCCTGTATCTGCTTTCACATGATATTCATAAGGTAATCTTTGTATATGATCATATAATTGCTCTCTCATATTTTTGGCAGTGTTTTCAGAAGCTTTACTTGACAGTGTATTTTTCAAATAAAGAAATAAACCTCTAAAAATAGTTAAAATTATGAGTGCTATACCTATAATCCATAGATTGTTTCTTAAATACTCTTTACCTCCTAAAAAATTTATAGTTTTAATCATCCTAATAGAACTTATTTCTTTGCTTCCAATAATAGAGTCAATAGTAGTTTTCACTAAAAGAGGGCCTATTACTGTAAAAAATGTAGCAAGGACGATACTTACAATACTCATTGCATAAATAAATTTGCTACCTTTCATGAACTTAAAAATCGATTTTAATCCTTTCATTCTATCCCTCCTGTCAAAAACAAAATAGCCATGGGCTATTGAAATAAAAAATACTATGCCCATGGCTATAAATATGCAAAACTCACCAATATCTGTTTTGGTAAAAATAAACAGTATAGAATTGCATAAAAAAACCATAGGCAACCACACCTATGGTTTTTGATATTTCTAGTAAATTATGTATTTAATCAAAAACGATCATAGGTCGTGGATTTACATTTCGAACTTAAATTTTCTTTGATTAGTATACTGCACATTATTATCATCAACACGACCTCCTTTATTATTTAGTATATCTATAAGTATATTCACATTTTTGGTAATATTCAACCATTATTTTCATTTGTAACACAATTGTAATATAATAAAGTAATTATTCAAATAAAATAAGTAAATAAAAAGGATATTTATAAAAAACGTGGAATATGTTAAAAATAAGGATTAATAAGGAGGATTTTTATGCTGAAATTAAGTGGAAATAGAGTATATCTTTCAACTCTTGAAAGAGAACATTGTCAAAAATTATGGAATGATTTTGAATATGATTTTGAGGCAATGACTGAACCTTTGAATATTGGTCACTCCGTTGTCAAGGCAGATAAGTGGTTCGATGAAATACAAAATGATCAAGGAAGTAAGCATATTCGTTTAGGAGTATTTTTGACTGATGGAATTCTAATAGGAGATATTGCACTGCAAGATATTGATTGGACAAATCGTTCATGTACTGTTGGATTAGGTATTTCAAAAATTGAAAATCGTTCTAAAGGTTATGGAGCAGAAGCGGTAAAGATTATTTTAGAATATGGGTTTAATAATATTGGATTAGAACGAATTGCTGCAGATACTCTTGAACAAAATAAAGGAGCACAAAGATCTTTAGAAAAGGCAGGCTTTGTGCTAGAGGGGATAGAGCGAAAAGCAGTATACTTTGCAGGAAGAAAATGGGATAGATTAAATTATGCTATACTAAGAGAAGAATTCAATAGTTCTTCAAAGGAGGTATAGTATGAAAATTGTCTATGACAGTTATGATTCTCCATTGGGAAGGATATATACAGTAGTAGATGAAATAGGAGTCAGGAGAATAGTACTTTTTGAAGAAGAATGGTTAGAATATACAAATAAAAATAATGATATTGTACGGAATAACAAACTGTGTAGTGATGTTATAAAAGAGCTAGATGAATACTTTAAAAAAAAGAGAAAAGAATTCCAAATACCATTATCCATAGAAGGTACAGAGTTTAGAAAAAGGGTATGGAGTGCCTTGAGAAATATCCCTTATGGTGAGATCAGGAGCTATTCACAAATAGCAGAAGCTATTGGAAATTCTAAAGCTACAAGGGCAGTAGGACAAGCTAACCGAGACAATCCACTTCCTATAATCATACCTTGCCATAGAGTTGTAGGTAAAAATGGAGATTTGGTAGGATATGCTGGAGATAAAATATATATAAAAAAGTTTTTGCTTCAACTAGAAGGAAATGAAATGTGTGACATAATTGCATTTGAAGATGTCCAGATTAGATAGTTATATGCATAAAATTACAAGGAGGTATGCAATGGAAAACAATATTTGGTCAGAAAATATACAAGGTATTCTAATGCTTGATTTAAGTAGAGAAATGAGATTTAGAGATGATAGGAAAGACTTATTTTTGAATATTCTTGGACTTAAAGAAGGAATGACAGTACTTGATATTGGTTGTGGTCCTGGTGCAATAACCAGAAAACTATCCAGTTGGTTAGGTAATAAATCTAAAATAATAGGCATAGATAGAGATACAACATTTATAAACTATGCAAAAGAAAAAGCAAGAAAGCAAAATATATACAATATAAGTTATATAGAAGGCGATGCACTAAAACTCCCATTAGAAGATAATTCAGTAGATGCTTGTATATCACATACTGTAATAGAACATGTTCCAAATAAGGAATTCTTGTTAGAACAAAAAAGAGTTTGCAGGCCAGAGGGACGAGTTTCAGTGATGTATGCTAGACCAGATAAATATATTAAAACTGAACCTGAGTTTTTACCAAAACAAAGTGAACGTGAAATGGAACTTTTAGATAAATTGTTTAAAGAAACAGATGACGTTTTTAAAAAATATAATGTTGCAAAATATGCGGTTGACCCTGTAGAATTACCTGAATTGTTTGAAAAACTTGGTTTTAAGGAAATTCAAGTTGATGGAATAGCTATTCCTATAGCTACTGATGATGCAAGAAATAGCTATAATGAAAAAGTTGCAATAGTTGAGGTACAAAAAAAGCAATTATTAGAAGTTATAAGTATGGGTTTACATCAGAATAAAAATGGACTATCAGATGAAGAAGAAAAAGAATTAAAACAATTGATTGTAGAAAGGTTTGACAAAAGAGTGAAATTGTTAGAAGAAGATAAAAACATTTGGGATTATACTATTGCGTTATTACAAATAGTTTCAGGAATGGTTGTTTAGAATATAGAATTATAATTAGATCAAGATTCACTTATAGATAACTTTAAGGAGGGGTTAAAATAACAAATAAATATAAAGATACAATAAAATATTGGGGCAATAAAACAGTATACCTAAAACTAATTAAAGTTACTTAAAAACATTGCATATTAAATAGGTTTATACTATACTTTATAAGTAAGAGGTGATTATTATAAAACTTACTATAAAAGAAGCAAGTGAATATTTAGGAGTTGCAAAATCAACTCTAAGAAGATGGGAAGATGAAGGGAAGATAAAGCCTGAAAGGACAGCTGGAGGACATAGAAGATACGATAAAAGCACACTTATTAGTTTAAAAAACAAAAAAGAAAATAAAAAACTAACCATTGGATATTGTAGAGTTTCTTCATCAGATCAAAAAGAAGATTTAGAAAGGCAAATTAAAACAGTAAGTGATTATTGTAGTGCAAGAGGATATCAATTTAAAATAATCAAAGACATAGGAAGTGGCTTA
>NZ_FQXR01000021.1 GCF_900130025.1 Sporanaerobacter acetigenes DSM 13106
TTTTTAAAGTTTCAAACTTAATAGTTATGCTGGTGTAGCTCAATTGGCAGAGCAACTGACTTGTAATCAGTAGGTTGGGGGTTCAAGTCCTCTCACCAGCTCCAAATTATTAGGAGGAGTTCCCGAGTTGGCCAAAGGGGACGGACTGTAAATCCGTTGGCTCAGCCTTCACTGGTTCGAATCCAGTCTCCTCCACCAAATATGCGGGTGTAGCTCAGTGGTAGAGCCCCAGCCTTCCAAGCTGGTTGCGAGGGTCCGATTCCCTTCACCCGCTCCAAAAGACGAGCACCTATAGCTCAGTTGGATAGAGCAACGGACTTCTAATCCGTGTGCCGGGGGTTCGAATCCTCCTAGGTGCACCATTGTTGGGATGTAGCCAAGCCGGTAAGGCACTAGACTTTGACTCTAGCATTCCGCAGGTTCGAGTCCTGCCATCCCAGCCATTTAAATTTTGACCCATTAGCTCAGGCGGTATAAGCAGAGAACCAAAATCGTGTATTTCGATTTTGAGTGAATCGCTTAGTCCGAATTACTAATAGTCATTAAAGCAATAAAACAAATACTGCGATAAGTTTAAAAAAAATGACCCATTAGCTCAGGCGGTAGAGCACCTGACTTTTAATCAGGGTGTCCGGCGTTCGAGTCGCCGATGGGTCACCACTAATATGGAGAGGTACCGAAGAGGTCATAACGGGGCGGTCTTGAAAACCGTTAGGGTCTTCCGGCCCACGTGGGTTCGAATCCCACCCTCTCCGCCATTTGAAAGATATGGAGAAGTACTCAAGCGGCTGAAGAGGCTCCCCTGCTAAGGGAGTAGGTCCTTCACGGGGCGCGAGGGTTCAAATCCCTCCTTCTCCGCCAGTAGTTAGTTTGGGCCTTTAGCTCAGTTGGTTAGAGCGTCCGGCTCATAACCGGCAGGTCCGGGGTTCGAGTCCCTGAAGGCCCACCAAACTTTTTATTGGTCTTGGCTATAGGGGTGTAGTTCAGTGGTAGAACGTCGGTCTCCAAAACCGAATGTCGTGGGTTCGAGTCCTGCCACCCCTGCCAGCCTACATATTAAAAAATAGGGGCGCATAGCTCAGCTGGGAGAGCACCTGCCTTACAAGCAGGGGGTCATAGGTTCGAGCCCTATTGCGCCCACCAAATTAAACCTAAAGGGCTTGTAGCTCAGGTGGTTAGAGCGCACGCCTGATAAGCGTGAGGTCGGTGGTTCGAGTCCACCCAGGCCCACCAAATTAGACCTATAGGGGCCTTTAGCTCAGTTGGTTAGAGCGTCCGGCTCATAACCGGCAGGTCCGGGGTTCGAGTCCCTGAAGGCCCACCATTATTTAGCCCAGATAGCTCAGTCGGTATAAGCAGAGAACCAAAATCGTGTATTTCGATTTTGAGTGAATCGCTTAGTCCGCGTTGCTAGGGTATGATTAGTAGATAAAATTTCATACTGCTGTAGTGTGAAAAAATTAGCCCAGATAGCTCAGTCGGTAGAGCAGGGGACTGAAAATCCCCGTGTCGGTGGTTCGATTCCGCCTCTGGGCACCATTTATATAAAAAAACAGTAGATAACTGCAGGAAAGTTATCTACTGTTTTTTTAACAATTCATAAATTATATTTTTAATATTATCTATGATGAAAATCTTTTCTATTTGAATCAACAATATGTTTTCAGGAAGATTGTATATTGTATTGTCCTTTATATCTAACTTTGGCTCGAAATTTTCTAAATTTACATAAATGCATTTTTTCAGATTTGATAGAATACCATGTTCTATTTGAAATTGAATCCTTAACATACCTTTTTTTGGCTTCCAATTCAAATTATAGCTATTTTTATAGACTATTATTGGTTCTTTCGGAAATTTGTCAGTTACACAATTTATATTTATTATGTCATTAGATATTTGAAAATTTTTTATCGTGATTTTTAGGCATTTGTTCTTAGTATCCTCATATGGTATTTGAATAGTACTTTTCTCTTTGATTACATCCAGTATTTTTAGAATATAAGGTAAATAATATATATCATCATAATTGTGTTTTAAAATTAGTTTTTTGCTTTGTTCATTTTTGTTATTTATATAGTCATAGAAAAGCGAAATACATTCACCTCCAGACAATTCATCATCTCTATTTATATTCAAGTATTTTTCAATAGATTTAAGTTTTAAATTTTCAATTTCAAATAAATATTTGTTATTTTTCACTATTTTATATATATCAATTGATTTGGATATGGGTATCTCATAGTCGATATTATATTTTTTGTATTTATGATTTAAAAAAGGTATATCAAAGGAATCACCATTAAAGTTAATTATGTAATTGGGATTTTCAAATTCAGGTATTAAAGTTCTAAGCAGTACAATTTCTTCATCTATAGATTCTAAAATATATTGTTTTAATGTATATTCTTCATCGTTACATGAAAGAATTCCAACTAAATAGACAGTATCATTTTTTCTACTAAATCCTGTAGTTTCTATATCAAAAAAACAAATTTTTGAGTCTTTAAAATATTTTTTTAAATCCAAATTATATTGAACATTGCTGTACAAAATATCCATTGTTTATTCTCCTTTACTTTTAACCATGATATAATAGAATAAGGATTTTTTATGAATACAAATGTGATTATTATTAAATTATATATATTAATTAAGATAAAATCAAATGGCAGGGGAGGTATTTCTCGTGAATTTTGATGCATTAAAATATAGATATCCGTCTAGAAGAATGGTTGTACTTGGCAACAATGGGATGGTAGCTACAAGTCAGGCATTAGCAGCTCAAGCAGGATTAGATATTTTAAAAAAAGGTGGGAATGCAATAGATGCAGCTATTGCTACAGCAGCATGTTTAACTGTAGTAGAGCCTACATCAAATGGAGTAGGTGGAGATGCATTTGCTATTGTTTGGGAAAAGGATAAAATTTACGGTCTTAATTCTAGTGGATTTGCTCCACAAGGTTTATCAATAGATAAACTGAAGGATAAAGGGCACAGAAAAATGCCAATTTATGGTTTTGAACCTATAACGGTACCAGGAATCCCTTATGCATGGAGAGAGTTGTCTAAACGTTTTGGAAAGTTAGAACTTAAAGATGTATTTAAACCAGCAATAAACTATGCAATAGAAGGATTTCCAGTGTCGCCTGTAGTATCCAAAAACTGGGGAAAAGGATTTGAAAAATATTTAAGTGAATTAAAAGGTGAAGAATTTGATAGCTTTTTTAAAACTTTCACAAGAGATGGTCAAACCCCTAAGCCAGGTGAAATTTGGAAAAACGAGGATTTAGGGAATACTTTGCTAGAGTTGGCAGAAACGGATTGTCTTTCTTTTTATGAAGGAGATATAGGAGAAAAAATTGATAAATTTTCGAAAAAGTTTGATGGATATATAAGAAAAAAAGATTTACTCGAATATAAAGCAGAATGGGTAGAGCCTATTAGCATAAACTATAGAGGTTATGATGTCTGGGAATTGCCTCCAAATACTCATGGGCTAGTAGTTCTTATGGCTTTAAATATTCTAAATAATTTTCAACTATCTTACGAAGATTCATTATCATATCATGTAATTGTTGAAGCAATGAAGCTTGCTTATGTAGATGGGTTAAAATACATAACAGATGCAAATAAAATGGAGATTCCCATTGAAAAATTCTTGTCTAAAGAGTATGGTAGCGAAAGAGCTAAATTAATCACAAAAGATGCTATTCATCCCCATTATGGTAATCCTGATTTAGGAGGAACTGTTTATCTTGCTGCAGCTGATGGAGAAGGAAATATGATAAGCTATATTCAAAGCAATTACATGGGATTTGGTTCTGGTCTTGTGGTGCCAGGTACCGGCATTAGTTTACACAATAGAGGCTGTACTTTTTCACTTAATCCAAATGATGCAAATTGTCTGGAACCAGGCAAAAAGACTTATCATACAATAATACCGGGATTTTTAGGGAAAGATAAGGAAGCTATAGGACCTTTTGGTGTAATGGGTGCATATATGCAGCCCCAAGGACATGTTCAAGTTGTTACTAATTTAATTGACTTTAATCACAATCCTCAAGAAGCTTTGGACAGACCTAGATGGCAGTGGATAGAAGATAAAAAGGTGTTAGTAGAACCTGATTTTCCACTAAACATAAAAGAGGAACTAATAAAATTTGGTCATGAAGTTGAATATTCAGATGATGTAGGAAGCTTTGGCAGAGGTCAAATAATACTAAAAAATGGTAGGACACTAATGGGAGGAACTGAGCCAAGAGCTGACGGTATAGTAGCACCTTGGTAAGAATTTTGAAAGGAGAAAAACTATGATTACAAAATTTGACATAGAAAATATAAAAAAATTAGATAAAACGGAAGTTGAAGAACTTGGGAATGATGATTTAACTCAAATTATATCTTATTTAAATAATAGACAAATAGAAAAAGTAGGTACTATGTCTTTATATGATTCTATTTTAGGATATATAGATATAATGGAATTGCTAGAAGAAAATAATATTATAGAAAACATTCAGTCAGGAAATGAAAAAAAACTTATCATGGATAATTACAAAAAACTAATGGAGACAGTTAAAAATATTGATGAAAAAATAAAGAAAAAGATAGATGATATAGAACGTGTAAGAGTTTTGAGAACCAGCTTAAACAATTTATCCAACGATTTAGAACCTTACTTAGTAGAAGTATCTTATGTTGAAGAAATAGTTGACTATTATTTAACAAAAAATTTAGCAGAAAAGGAATTAAAAAATGAAAATTTAGATCAAAGGCAGTTAAGCAAATTGCTCATAGATATTACAAATTATGTTACAGAAGATATTAAAGATTATTATATTTTTAATGAAAAAATTTCCACTATAATAGGCATGCTCCCTTTTAGAATTACAAAAGAAAGATTTTTTGAAATAATAGAAAATAGTTTAAATAGAAGCTTATCTAATGTGTCAAAAACTTATATTGATTATGAAATTAAAAATTATAAAAAGACATTTAATGGATCTATGGAATCTTCTTATGGAATAGCATATGATGATTATTTTAGAAGAGTTCAAGAGTTGAAATATGAGGAATTAAAAGGAATGGATTTAGATGAGCTTTCTAAAATTTCTCAAAAAACTAAAGAGTTGTATAGTGAAATGGAAGAGCTGAACTCCATTATGAAAAACATGGGAATACTTACAAATAAATTAATGGCAGTTTTCTTGATCAATTCCAATATAGATAATTTTGAAATTGACGAAAATATTTTAGCAAAATGGGGGGAATGTTTAAAATCAGATAAAAGTGGAAGTATTGAATTAAGAAAAACAATTAACAAAGAGCTTTCCATTTTACAAAAAGATATATTTGAAACTAATGAATTGTTAGAAAAAGTTAGTTATGAGGCCGTTGATAGACCAGATTTAATAGATGAAAAACTTAATGATGAATTACTTCTTACTAAAAAGGTTCTTAGTTATTATAATGACTTTTCTTTTTTGAGAGAAGATATACTTCTATATGATGGATTTGATAGCATAGAAATAGTAGAAAAAAATTATTTAGATGAATTATTAAATAATTTCACTCAATATCTAAATAGGAATATTTCAACTATGACTAATCTAGAGAGAAAAATTAGAATGAGAAGATTGCTATCTAGTATGGAATTTCCTTTTGAAAAGCCAGAAGATTTTATGGATTATATACAAGTTTCACTAGATCCAAGAATTACAAGTAAAGAAGAAATATTAGTTTCTATGAAGAGTTTATACTATTTGATAAATATGGACGAATTATATGAAGATTAGGATTTTATTGTAATGTTTTTTTGTTATATTATCCTTCCAATATGTCAATAATATACTAATGACGATTGGAGGGGTTTTTTTATGTACAAGATTGGGATACCAAGAGGCATGCTTTTTTATGATTATTATCCTCTGTGGGCTGAATTTTTTAAGGAGCTTGGAGCTGAAGTAATTGTATCTCCAAAGACCAATAAAGATATACTAAATAGTGGAGTTCTTAACTGTGTAGATGAATCTTGTCTTCCAGTAAAAGTTTTTCATGGTCATGCAGATTATTTAAAAGATAAAGTAGATTATATATTTATACCTAAAATGATCAGTATTCGAAAACTGGAATATTGTTGCCCTAAAATTTTAGGACTTCCTGATATGGTGAGATTTTCTATAGCGGATTTACCCCCTATAATTGATACAACTATAAATTTAAGAAAGATTAACTATACTAGTTCAAAATATAAAAAAGCTGTTTATGAAGCTGGAAAATATATAACCCAAAATAAATCTAAAATAAGAAATGCTTATAAAAAGGCTTGGGAATCTTATGAAAGATATTTATATCTCCTAAGTAAAGGAGTAATTCCTATAGAAGCAGTTAAGATGTACAACAAGACCTTTGTAGATTTAAATTACAACTCAAAAAACCATGATATGAGTATCATGGTTGTAGGACATCCTTACAATATTTATGATGAGTATCTTAATATGAATCTTATTTCAAAATTAATTAACAATAGAATAAAGGTTATGACACCTGAAATGGTTAGTAAAGATGAGATAATATATTATTCTAATCAATTGCCCAAGAGAATGTTTTGGACTTATGGAAGACGAATAGTAGGTTCAGCCTTTAGTCTTATAGAAAAAGATGAAGTGGAAGGAATAATATATTTATCATCTTTTGGATGCGGAATAGATTCTATACTCATAGATTTAATAGAAAGGAAAGCTAAAAGCAAAGGAGTACCATTTACCCTTCTTACACTGGATGAACAAACAGGAGAAGCTGGGATAGATACTAGAATAGAAGCTTTTATAGATATGATGAAATGGAGGAATAAAGATGATTGTGACATTTCCACATTTAGGTAATGTATATATTGCTGGGAAAGCATTTTTAGAAGAACTGGGTCAAGAAGTAATACCGCCTCCAAGATGTAGTTCTAAAACTTTGGAAATAGGCACAAAATATTCTCCAGAAAATATGTGCTTACCCTTTAAAGTTAATATTGGAAATTATATTGAAAGCATTGAAAGAGGTGCAGATACTATTCTCATAACTGGAAGTTGTGGGCCTTGTAGATTTGGATATTATTCTGTGTTAGAGCAAAATATATTATGGGATTTAGGATATGATGTAGAAATGATAGTGTTTGATCCTATATATGAAGGATTAGATAAATTAAAAGAAGGGCTTTCAAAGGCTTTAAATATTAAAAGTTATAAAGATGTAATAAAGGCTGGCAAACTTGGATGGAAACTTATTCAAAAAGCAGATTATTTAACTCAATTATCAAATGAAAAAAGGGCTTATGCAATAGATAGTTATGAAGTGGACGCTATGATGGAGGAATACTATAAAGATACAGAAAATACTTTTGGGGCAGAAAAAATGCTTAAGCTAATGGATGAAGTCGAGTATAGCCTTAAAAGTATTCCAATAGATAAAAGTAAGAATCCTATAAAGATAGGGATTATTGGAGAAATATATACAATTATTGAACCTTTTGTAAATTTAGAAGTAGAAAAGAAATTAGGCCATATGGGAGTTTATGTGGAAAAAAGTTTGACTCCTACTAAATGGGTTAATCATCATGTCACTAGTTTCCCATTTGGTTCTAAAGAAGAAAATATGAAATATAAATTGGCAAAGCCCTATTTGTCTACATTAGTTGGAGGTCACGGAAGAGAAACTGTAGGAAGTGCTGTTTATTATGCAAAACAAGGATTTGATGGAGTTATCCAACTTTTACCTTTGAATTGTATGCCAGAGATAGTCGCCAAAAGCATATTGCCCCAAGTGCAGAAAGATTACAATATTCCAATTATGACTTTAGTATTAGATGAAATGACTGGAGAGGCTGGGTATTTAACAAGGTTAGAAGCCTTTGTTGATTTGCTTACAAGAAGAAGGGAGGAAAGAAAAGTTGGAGAATTATTATTTGGGTGTTGATGTGGGAAGTGTAAGTACAAATTTAGTACTGATAGATGATGAAAACAATATTCTCTGTAAAAAGTATTTGAGAACTCAAGGAAAACCTATTGAAATGCTAAAAGAAGGTTTAAAGGAACTAAAAGAGGAAATTGGAGATATAAATATTTTAGGTGCTGGTTCGACAGGAAGTGGTAGATATTTAGCTGATTTAATTATAGGGGCTGATGTTGTTAAAAATGAAATTACATCTCATGCAATTTCTTCACTGAATTTTATTCCTGATGTTCAAACTATAATCGAGATAGGTGGGCAGGATTCAAAAATAATAATAATAAGGGATGGTATAGTAGTAGACTTTGCCATGAATACAGTTTGTGCAGCTGGGACGGGTTCTTTTTTAGACAGGCAAGCTTATAGGCTTGGAATACCTATAGAGGATTTTGGAAGAATGGCTTTAAAATCTGACAATCCTGTTAGAATTGCGGGTAGGTGTGCAGTTTTTGCTGAATCAGATATGATTCATAAGCAACAATTAGGACACAATCAAGAGGATATTGTATGGGGACTTTGTCAGGCACTTGTAAGAAATTATTTGAACAATGTAGGCAAAGGAAAAGATATAAAAGGACCTGTAATGTTTCAAGGTGGAGTAGCTGCTAATGGTGGTATAAAAAGAGCATTTGAATCTCAATTGGGCCTAGAAGTTTTTATACCTGAATATTTTGATGTGATGGGTGCAGTAGGAGTTGCAATGCTTGCAAGAGATGAAGTGAAAAAAAGAAAATCTTCAAATTTCAAAGGACTGGAAATAGCAGATATAAACTACAAAGTAAGAGGAATAGAATGTAATGGATGTGCTAATGCATGTGAAATAGTTGAAATATGTGGGGATAATAAAATTCTTGCTAGATATGGTGACAAATGTGGAAAATGGTCAAACATGAAGAATGAGAATACAAAACTAGCTTAACCTTAAGTATATTACTTAAGGTTTTTCTATCATAGGAAGATTCTAGTTTTTCTTAATATATCAATGTATAAATATAAGTGTTTTTTATGTTATAATCATCTTATTAAGATGATAAAAAGGTGGTATGAAATGTATAAAGAAAGCTTATTGCGAGGATTAAATAAGGGAATTAGAACCACATGGGAATTAACAAAAATAGTGGTACCAGTTTATTTTTTTGTAACTTTTTTGAAGTATACACCTGTACTTAGTTGGATTTCAAATTTTTTTGCTCCAGTAATGAAAATAGTAGGTCTTCCTGGAGAAGCTTCTCTTGCCTTAGTGTTAGGTAATATGATAAATCTTTATGCAGGTATTGGAGTTATTGCTAGTTTAAATTTAACAATAAAGCAGATAACTATATTAGCTATAATGCTTTCTTTTTCTCACAGTTTATTTCTTGAAACAGCTGTAGCAAAAAAGACAGGAGTCAATGTAACTTTAATACTTTTAATAAGAATTTCACTAGCGATAATTTTTGGAATATTGTTTAATATCATATTGTAGGAGGAATGAACATGGATTTTGTTGGATTTTTAAAAGAAAGCACATTTGGTAGTTTGAATTCTATATTTGATATGGCAAAGATAGTTATTCCACTTATGATAGTTATGGAAATGTTAAAGGATTTAAATATTCTTGATAAAATATCTGATTTTTTTAAACCTGTTGCAAAATTTTTTGGAATATCAAGTGAATCAACTTTTCCGTTAGTTATAGGGCTTATATTTGGACTAGCCTATGGCGCAGGTGTGATTATTGAAAGTGCTAAAGAAAACAATTTATCTAAAAAGGATTTATATGTTTTAATAATATTCTTAATTGCTTGCCATTCAGTGTTTGAAGATACTTTGTTATTTGTAGCTATGGGTGCAAATGGGTTTTTATTGCTGTCATTGAGAATTGGTATAGCCATTGTTATTTCTTTTATGGCTTCTAAAATATTAGATAAAATTAATATAAATAAAAGTAAATTACCTGAACATATCTCATAAAAAAGAGGAATTATTGTATTTTTATAGAATATATTAGGGAACGATGCGTTGGGAGGGATTAAATATATTAATCCTAGATGTTCTTTTGATGGACTTAATTGGTGGATTTCAGTTGGTGTAGAATATCCAGATAATACAGAAATACCAACAAGTGAAGGTATTGGAATAGATTTAGGAGTAGAAAATTAGCAGTAGTTAGTGATGGCAATATTTATAAAAACATAAATAAAACAAAAGAAGTAAAAAGATTAGAAAAGAAAAAGAAAACATTGCAAAGAAAAGTATCAAAAAAATATGAAATAAATAAAATTGAAACGAAAGGTGGTGAAACCCGTTACAAGAAAACAAGGAATATTATAAAATTAGAAAATCAACTTAAAAAGTTAAACCAAAGACTCACAAATATTCGTCATAATTACTCACATCAAGTAACTACTGAAATAATAAAGCGAAAACCAAGCTTTATTGTAGTTGAAGATTTGAATGTAGCAGGAATGATGAAAAACAAGCATCTATCTAAAGCTATTGGGGAACAACGATTCTATGAATTTTATAAACAGATACAGTACAAATCCGAATGGAACAATATAAAATTCGTAGTAGCAGATAGATATTTTTCTAGTAGTAAAATTTGTAGTCAGTGTGGAAGTTATAATAAAGACTTAAAGTTAAGTGACAGGAAATATATCTGTGAATGTTGTGGTTCTGTATTAGATAGAGATTTTAATGCTAGTTTAAATCTTAAAAGGTATGGTCAAGAAATAGCTTAAATCACTGAAGTCGTAAAATGTACCCATACGTTAGTGGGGAATTTAAGCCTTTGGAGTATCAAGACCACACAAGTAGGATTAATCCAAAAGTGGATACGTTGAAAAAGGAATGAGACATAAAAGTTGATTTTTATAACTTTTTATAAGTTTTCAGTAACGGGATGACTAGTGGCTATTGTAAAAGTAAGGGATTTAAAGCCGGGAATGGTATTAGATAAAGATATAGAAAGCTTGAAAACTGGAGCAGTTCTTGTAGGCGGTGGTGCTGTTCTTAATAGGAAACTTATATCACATATAAAAAATTTAGGTGTAAGAGAAGTAAATATTTTTGACGAAAGTTCTTTTTTAAAAGAACATCCAGAAGACAGTTTAGTTATTAAATATGAAAAACTGTCAGATAAAGTGGAAAATACTTTTAGTGATATAAAGTTTGGAAAGAAAATCATCTTGACTGAAATAAGTGATGAAGTTGATGAATTAATATTTGAATTGATTAGCAATAACAATATATTGGGGAGATTGAAACAACTTGAAAAAAGAGATGATTATACATTTAATCATTCTCTTGATGTATGTATGTTAGCTACTATGCTTGGAAAATGGCTTGAATATTCTCAAATTCAGCTAAAACAATTGTCACTAGCTGGAATTTTTCACGATATTGGGAAACTTAAAATATCTGATGACATCATAAACAAACCAGGGAAACTTACAAAGTCAGAGTTTGAAATAATAAAAAAACATCCTATTTATGGATATGATATATTAAATGAAACAGTAGGTATCAGCAAAAACGTTGCATTAGGGGTTCTTCAACATCATGAAAGGCAAGATGGAAGCGGATATCCTTATGGTTTGAAGGAAAGTGAAATTCACGAATTTGCTAGAATAATTGCTGTATGTGACATATATGATGCTATGACTTCAAATCGAGTATATAAAGGCAAAGAATCACCATTTTTAGTAGCAGAGCATTTAGATGATGAAAGTTTTAGAAATTTAGATCCTAGAATTACTAGAATATTTTTGGATAATATTTCTAAATTTTATGTAGGAAGTAGAGTAAGAATAAGTAATGGAGAAGTAGGTGAAATAATATTTGTTAATCCACAAATGCCTACAAAACCTATAGTTAAAGTTGGAGACAAATATATAAATTTTTTAGAAGAAAAAAAACTACAAATAGTTGATATACTAAAATAGGTGCTCAATTTGAGCACCTATTTTAGCTAATGTTCTTCTCTATCTTCATAGGTATCTGAATAAATTTCTTGTGAAATTGTTCCTTCATCTTCATTTAAAGGGCGAGGTCTAGGGCAAGGGCAAGGATCATTGTTGCTATTTTCATCTATCTGTTTAGGAAATAGAGTTGGGAAGGTGCTACAAATTGGAGATACTTCAGGTGACAATACTGGGAATCCAGTAGATAGAACACAAAGTTGTACAGGAACTATTACTTTTTTTTCACATGTTATACAAACTGCAATGATAAGGCTTATTCTTACTGCTCCAGTAGTAGGATCAATCACAATATCTCTTGTAATGCTGTTTGTAGCCAATCTAGTTTCACAATTTATATTGCAAAATTCTGCGAATCTTGGGAAGAAAGCTGAATCAAATACAGAAGGAATACAGAGTTCAAAGAAATTGGTCATAACTATAGGATTTGAAGCGGGAGCAATTGGAACAGTACTAGTGAGAGTTACTTTTGACTTTCTACATCTAGAATCTTGTACCAATGCATCTATTTCTACAACTACATTTCCAGATATTCTAACAGTTTGAGTTCCAAATACTGGTGTACCTTTTCCAACTTCTTCACATTCTGTAGTATTAGCAAATATTACTTTTTCGGTTTTCATTCCATCAGGGCCAACTACTGTGATTGGACATCCTTTTCCATCTTTTACGAAATCTCCTCCAGAGAGAACAGTTTCAGGATCAACAACTAAATTTCTTGGATCTAGAGCATTTTCTGGATTGAAGAACTTTCTACATCTTATATCAAGTATTCTAATGATTCTTGCATTTTGACCTAATGAAGGAGTGAAAGGTTGATTTGTTACAGTTCTAAGAGCTTGAAGGTTTACTAGCACTGCATCATATACTTTTTGTACAAATATAGGTTCTGGTCGAACTCTTCTTAAAGTACCATCCCATTCGCAACCTGTTGTACCTGTGCAACATCTATCCGTAATACCCATTTCTGATATATCAGATTTAATATCGGAATTCATAAATTTACCTCCTTTAAAACTTTATTTCTAGAATTACTTCTCAATTTCAATATATTCTTTTAGATAAATATGTGTGACATAGTGAGGAATATTTTGTACATAGTTGCCATATTTATATACAAAGATTTTATATAGGTGGTGTATTTATGACTTTTTATAATGAAAAGGTTTCTATATTGACAGATAGCTATCAAAATGTCTATAGCTTTCAATGGAGAAACAAAACAATTTCCACATATTTTTTTAATATTTTAAGTGGAGAAATGGAAAAAAAGACAATAGTAGAGGATTCCCTAGAAGAATATGATATAGCCATAGGGAAAAATGACTATATTTATTTGGTTTATCAAAATCTTGATAGACATCTTGTTTTAGTCACTATGTTTGGGGATTATATAGATATGGTGATTTTGACAGAAGAACCTGTTTCCAATGTATATGACCTGAGTATACTGTTAGATAGAGAAGAAATTCATATATTTTATAATGTTCTCTTAAATGAAGCTGAAAAATTATACAGATTATATCACCATCACTATGATGATGAAATCTGGGTTACAAATGTTGTGGAAGATACAAAGATTCAGCAGGTATTGAATCCTTTCTGTTTAAGTTTACAAGATTATAGTCTTTTTGTTTTTTATTATGATTATGCAGAAGAGGGAGAAGAAATTTTCTTAAAAAAATATGATATTGTTGAAAAGAAGTGGCTTGAAAAGCAAAGGATTACACGTGGATTTAATTCAAAATTATATATAGATATATTGCTTGAGGAAAATATATTAAATATAGTTTATAGTCAGAACTTTGATGGAAATTTATCGATAGTTTATGAAAAATATAACATTGTTGGGGCTGATACAGTACTTCTTAAAAGAGAAATATTATCTAATGAAGAAAATTGCTCATATCCTACAATTATAAAATATGTAGATAAACTTTGGGTGGCTTGGATAGAATATGATGCTGTATTAAGTAGATATAGTGTAGATGAAGGGGAAATTTGGAGTAGCATATATCTTTGGGAAAGATCCAAAAATATAGATGTTGTTAGATACAAATATGTAGACAATTCAATAAAAGAAAGTAACAAAAAATTAAATTATTCTTTTGGTAGCATTTATCCTGATATTTCTTTTATTGGATTTGGACTATTGGAAGATGTTCAAGAAGTTCCCATAAAAAAAAAGTACAGAAAAATACCGAGATTTTAGAAATACAAAAAATGATAAAAGAAATGAAAGATAAAATAAATATACTTGATGAAAGATTAAATTATATAGAAGATTATTTAGATAGGAGAAGTAGAGGCTTTTTTTATAGAAGTAGAAATAGATAGTGCTACTTGTCATAAAGTAGCACTAAAATTCTAGTTGTTTTTATACTCATCTTTTTCGAATAATTTCCTTATTGTCTCCATGTTATTTGTGGTGCTTAAAGCAAGCATAAGCTTGATTCTTGCCTTTTGTCCAGGAAGATTTCCACCAAATATTACACCCAATTCTCTTAAATGTTTTCCCCCGCCTTCATATCCATATGTATCAAGCACTCTTCCTGTAGGACATCTTGATACTAGCACAATAGGAATATTTTTTTCTATACATCTTGTGACTCCATCAATCATTTGAGGTGGTATATTTCCCCTTCCTAAAGCTTCAAGAACTATTCCTTTATAATTTGAATCTATACAATAATTTATAATATCTGAATTCATTCCTGGAGCACATTTTAGAAGCATAACTTTTGTTTCAATATCATCAGTATCTATAAAATCCCTTGATATTATATCTCTATAGAATATGACTTCATCATTGTCAACTATTCCAAGGGCACCAAATTCTGGGGATTTAAAAGTATCTAAAGCCAAGGTATTGGTTTTAGTCACTTCACTTGCTGCATTTACTTCATTGTTCATTACTACCAATACGCCCTTATTTTTAGCTTTTTCTGAAATAGCTGTACATATAGCTGCTGAAAGATTGCTAGAACCATCATATCCCAATTCAGAGCTATTTCTCATGGCTCCAACAACTATTACAGGTTTTTCTGATTTTATAGTTAAATCTAAAAGATATGCAGTTTCTTCTAATGTATCTGTACCATGAGTTACAACAACGCCAGAAATATCATCTCGAGAAATCGTTTTCTTAACAAGTACAGCTAAATCCATCATCATTTCTGGTGTAATGTGTGGGCTTGGATAATTTCCAAAATTAATTATTTCTATTTCAGTAAATTTTTCTATGTTGGTGACCATTGCTAGAATTTCTTCGCTAGTCAAAGCAGGAATAGCTGCATGAATACGAGGATCTACTTTCATTGAAATAGTTCCGCCAGTGAATATTATTGCTACTTTATTAGAAGCAGACATTTTTTAGCCCCCTTATATATTAGAATATATTAAAATTATTTCTAATAGCATTTTACCACGAATTTATAATATTTGCATAAAAAATAAAAAAAAGACTCCTAAAAGGAGTCTTTACATCCACAAGGGATGTCACATAAAACCGTTCAAAAGGGGTATTGGGAATAGAGATCTTATTTGAGGTTACCAGGGGGATAACCACGAACAAATTATAGCAAATTCCGACAGCTTTTGCAAGGCTTTTTTCAAAAAAAGTTTAAAAAATGTACAAAAAATGATATATAGTAAATTATGGCTTTAATAATGTTCAAAAATTATATATAATATTGTTAAATTGTTTATAATATAAATATAATAAGTATAGGGGGATAAATATGGAGGAAAGAGTTAGAAATACAGTGGAAAGCTTAAGAAAAAATGGATTTGAGGTTAAATTTTTTGATAATAGCAATGAGGCCAAGAACGACATAATTCGACATATACAAAATGTTGATACTGTAGGGATTGGAGGTTCTATGACAGTATTTGATATGAATATTTATGAAGAGCTAAAAGAAAAAGGGATAAAAGTATATTGGCATTGGAAAGTTCCAGATGAAGAAAAAATGGAAGCGAGGAATAGTGCCGATAGTTCAAAAATCTATATTACAAGTACAAATGCCATAACAGAAGATGGGAAACTTGTAAATATGGATGGCGTAGGAAATAGAGTTAGTTCTATGTTTTATGGACATGAAAAAATCTATATAATAGCAGGAATAAATAAAATTTGTAAAGATTATGAAGAAGCGAGAAATAGAATAAGAAATATAGCTGCACCTAAAAATGCAAAGAGATTAAAAGTAGATACTCCATGTGCTATTGCTGAAAAGTGCGTGGATTGTAGTTCTCCTTCAAGAATATGCAATGTGGAAGTGATACTTCACAAAAAACCTTCCAATGCCAATATATTTATTTTTCTTGTAAATGAAGAACTAGGATATTAAGCTAAGGATGATGAGGTGATAAAGTGGAAGTATATTTAGACAACTGTGCTACAACTAAACCAAGAGAAGAAGTAATTGATGAAATAAATTATATGTTAAGAACGTGTTATGGAAATCCTTCTTCTCTTCATAGATTGGGATTAAATGCTGAAAAAAAATTAAATGAAGCAAGGGAAACAATTGCTAATTTTTTAAATGTAAGAAAAGATGAAATATATTTTACTTCAGGTGGAACCGAAAGCAACAATTTAGCCATTCAAGGGATAGTAGAAAAGAACTCGAGAAAAGGACATCATATTATTACAACTAAAATAGAACATCCTTCAATACTTAATGTTTTTAAATATTATGAAAACAATGGCTACCATGTAACCTATTTGGACGTAGATAAATATGGTTTTATAGATTTAAAACAATTTCGAAACAGTTTAGATGATTCTACAATACTTGTATCTGTAATGCTTGTAAACAATGAAATTGGAACTATTGAACCTGTTTGGCATATTAGAGAAATATTAAAAGAGAAAAAATCTAATGCATTGTTGCATATAGATGGTATACAAGCTTTTGGGAAAATACCTTTGTATTTAAAGAAGTGGGAAGTAGATACATTTTCTTTCAGTGGGCACAAGGTTCATGGTCCTAAAGGAGCAGGTGGCTTATATATAAGGAAGGGTGTCAATTTAGATCCTATAGTATTTGGAGGAAATCAAGAAAGGGGAATGCGTTCTGGAACTGAAAATACATTAGGTATTGTTGGAATGGGCTGTGCTGTTGACATAATGAATAGAAATTTTCATGAGGAAAGAGAAAAAGTTAACGAACTCAAAAGCTATTTTGTCAAAAATGTATCAGAACAAATATCTGATATAAAGATAAATAGCGGTATAGATGACAACTTTTCTCCTTATATAGTCAATATAACTTTTTTAGGAATCAGGGGAGAAGTATTGTTGCACTTTTTAGAGGACAATGGAATATATGTTTCTACAGGTTCTGCATGTTCTTCTCATGGGAAAGGTGGGAGTCATGTTTTAAACTCTATTGGTCTTAAAAATAGCGAAATAGAAGGAGCTATAAGATTTAGTTTTTCATACCAAAATACAAAAGAGGAAATTGATTATGTGGTAGATATATTAAAAAAATCTGTAGAAGACATAAGAAAAGTAATTATGAGGTGATTTTGTGGATAAAGTGATAAGCGTAAGTTTAGGAGAAGTAGCTTTAAAGGGTTTAAACAGAGGATATTTTGAAAATAAGTTGTTAAAGCAAATAAGAAGTGCTACGAGAGAATTTGGCTCACCCAATATTTATAAAGAACAAGGGAAAATGTATATTGAAGCAGAAGAAAATTATTTTGATCAGATTATAAATAGACTTAAAAAAGTTTTTGGAATAGTCTATATAAGTCCTTGTATTAGAGTGGAAAAAGATATGGGAAATATAGAGAAAGCTTCAATGGTGGCTTTAAAAGAGGCTTTAGAGAAAAAAAATATAAGGACTTTTAAAGTAAAGACAAATAGAGTAGACAAGGATTTTCCTATAAAATCTCCAGATATGTCAAGTAAAATTGGTGGTGTTTTACTTAAGAGTATTGAGGGTATAAAAGTAGACGTGCACAATCCTCAAGTTTATCTTTATATAGACATTAAAGATAAATGTTATATATATACAGAGAGATATAAAGCTCAAGGAGGGCTTCCTATTGGTACCAATGGAAAAGGGCTTCTTTTATTGTCTGGAGGTATAGATAGTCCTGTTGCAGGATTTATGATGGCAAAAAGAGGTGTAAGGCTTAGTGCAGTCCATTTTCATAGCTATCCTTTTACTAGTGAAAGAGCAGAAGAAAAAGTAAAGGAACTGGGGAATATATTGGCTAGATATTCTGGAGATATACCTCTTTATACTGTAAATATCATTGATATACAAAAAGAAATTCATGAAAAATGTCCAGAAAATCAAATGACAATTCTAACTAGAAGATTTATGATGAGAATAGCAGAAAAAATTGCACAAAGGCAAGATATAAATGCTCTTATTACTGGAGAGAGTTTAGGGCAAGTAGCAAGTCAAACAATAGAAGGAATTGGAGTTACTAATTCATCAGTTGATATTCCTATATTGAGACCTTTAATAGGTTTTGATAAAGTGGATATAATAGATATAGCAAAAGAAATTGAAACATATGAAACGTCAATTTTGCCTTATGAAGATTGTTGTACAGTTTTTTTGCCAAAACATCCATTGACAAGGCCAAAACTAGAGGATATTGAAGAGTCAGAAAAAAAATTAGATGTAGATTATCTTGTAGATGAGGCTGTTTCAAATGCTGTATTTTCAACTATAGAACCCTAAAATTTTGTGCAAAAATTATGAAAATAAATTAACTTTATTGACAATGAAAACTTTTGTGATAAAATTAAATAGACAGATATGTCGATAAAAAATGGAAGGAGGAGAAGCAAATAACTTGCCCAAAATTGTAGATTATGAAGTTAAAAAACAAGACATCATAGAAAAAGCTAAAGAAGTATTTGCAAAACGAGGTTATTACAACACAAATATATCGGACATATCAGAGAACTGTGGAATGGGAAGAACTACAATTTATCAGTATTTTAAAAATAAAGATGAAATTTTTTATTATTCAGTAGAAGATGTATTAGCGGAAATACAAAGAAAAGTGGAAATAATAATAGAAGATGATACATTAAGCTTTATAGAAAAATTGAAAAAATTAATATTTGAACTAGCTAGTGAGTATGAACATAACTACATTTTTGTATTGTTGGCAGAGATATGGATTATTGGCAAAAAACAAAGAAATGAATTTTTAGAGTCTTTGGCAGTATATGTTGAAGATTTAAAAAAATCCATAAGAGATTTAATTTCTCGAGGCATCGAGGCTAAGGAAATTAAGCCTGTTGACAGCGAAAGTATGGCAAACACTATATATTATTTTATCGAATCATTGATGATACAGGTATCCGCTAACAGAAATGTGGATATAAAGAAAAAAATAAGTTCCGTTAATATTTTAATTGATGGACTAAAAGTTTAAAGGTGAAGGGGGAATTTTCATGGCAAGTGTAAAACAAGTTATGAGCACTGCTTTGATGAATGAAGGTTTAAAGTATATTGAAAAAGATCCAATGGAAAATATGCCTAAATTGTTGGATTGGGCAGAAAAAATTGTCACAAGGGAAAATCATAAAAGATATCTACAAAACTTTAGAGAAATCGTAGCTGATCCTGAAAACAACTGGTACAAACTTATGGAAAGATACTTTGATGAATTGTCACCAAATACAAGAAAGAAATTCTTAATAAACTATATGGTGAATTCAGGTATGGTTGGAATTCCTATGCAAGATAAAGCAAAGAAAAAATACAATTGTAATGTTCCTTGGGCAATACTTATGGACCCAACTAGTGCATGTAATTTAAAATGTACAGGTTGTTGGGCTGCTGAATATGAGAAAACAGATTCTCTAAGTTATGATACATTAGATAGAATAATCAGAGAAGGAAAAGAACTTGGAATATATATGTATATATTCTCTGGTGGAGAACCTCTAGTTAGAAAAAATGATTTAGTTAAACTTGCTGAAACTCATAGCGATTGTTCTTTCCTTTCATTTACAAATGCAACATTAGTAGATGAAGAATTTGCTAAAAAATTAGGCGAATTAGGAAACTTTGGACTTGCAATAAGCGTTGAAGGCTTTGAAGATACTACAGATATGAGAAGAGGAAAAGGTACTTTTGAGAAAGTAATGCATGCTATGGATTTACTTAAAAAAGAAGGAGTAGTATTTGGATTTTCAACATGCTACCATAAATATAATGTAGATGTAGTAGGTTCAGAAGAGTACTTAGATTTATTGATAGATAAGGGATGTATGTTTGGTTGGTACTTTACTTATATTCCAATAGGAAAAGATGCTGTAACTGATTTATTAGCTTCACCAGAACAACGTGAATACATGTATCATCAGCTTAGAAAGATGAGAAAAGAAAAACCAATATTTACTTTGGATTTCTGGAATGATGGTGAATATGTAAATGGTTGTATTGCTGGAGGAAGAAACTATTTCCATATAAATGCTAATGGGGACATTGAACCTTGTGCATTTATACATTATTCGAATTTAAATATAAAAGATGTAAGTTTAGTTGAAGCACTTCAATCACCATTGTTTATGCAATATAAAGAAAATCAACCATTTAACGAGAATCACTTGAGACCATGTCCATTGCTAGACAATCCTGAAAAGTTGAGAAGCATGGTTCAAAAATCAGATGCTTATTCAACTCAACCTATGGATAGAGAGGAAGTAGAAGATTTAACTGCTAAGACTGATGAAATATCAAAAGAATGGGGAGTAGTAGCAGATAAATTGTGGGATGAATCTCAAGCTAAAAAAGCAAAAAAAGCTGAAGAAGAAGCTTAATTCATGATAAAAGTTAAATAAAAATAAGCTGGTGTACTCCAGCTTATTTTTATTTAACAGTGAAAAGAAAAATTCATTTCTTGTACTGTACCTTTTAAGATAATATAATTATTCTGATGGAATATGATTTGTTTGAAATGTTTGAGGGTATAGCTATTATTATCTTGGCTATAATTATACCGATATTTATTTTACAATGGGAAATATAGTAGAGTCTATGGGAGTGATGATATAAAAATGAAAAAGACTATCTTTATCATATTGCTAATAGCTTTAACTTTTATAACAGCTTGTTCTAACAAAGATGTAAATACTAATGAAAGTGGAGGAAAGCTAGTAGTATATACGAGCTTTTATCCTCAATATTATCTAGCGGAGGAAATTGGAAAAGATAAAATAAGCTTAAATTCTATAGTTCCAAATGGAGTGGAACCTCATGATTTTGAATTGACTGTAAAACAGATAAAGGAAATACAATCAGCAAATGTACTCATCTTAAATGGGGCCAATATGGAACATTGGACAGATAAATTGATAAAAACAATAAACACGGAAGACATGGATATAGTAGACAGTAGCAAATATGTGAATCTCATTAAGACCAATGGGATAGACGATCCTCATATTTGGCTGAGTCCTAAAAACATGAATAAGATAGCTTATGAAATAAAAGAAGTATTTGTAAAAAAGGATCCTGGCAATGGCGATTTCTATGAAAACAATTACAAAGAGTTATCTAAAAATTTATTGGAACTAGATAAAAATTATAAAAATGTACTAGAAGATAAAAAAAGAGATACCATATTGGTTTCTCATGCCGCTTTTTCTTATTTAGCTGATGAATATGGATTTAAACAAATTGCTGTTACTGGTATAAGCCCCGAAGAAGAACCTAGTCCTGGGGCTATGGCAGAGCTTATAGATATGGGTAAAGCTGAGAACATGAAATACATTTTTTTAGAAACATTGGCGAGTCCTAAAACAGCAAATATTATAGCTGAAGAAGCTAATTTAGAAGTTTTAATTTTAAATCCAATTGAAGGACTTACAGAAGAAGAACAAAAAAATGATGAAGATTATATTTCTATTATGGAACAAAATTTACTCAATTTAAAAAAGGCACTGGTGGATTAGAATGGGAGAAAAGATTGTAAGTGTAAAAAATTTGTATTTTAGTTATGGGAACAATAGAGTTTTGGAAGATGTAAGTTTTGATATTGAAAAAGGTGATTTTGTTGGAATCATAGGACCAAATGGTTCTGCTAAAAGCACTTTGATGAAATTAATGATAGGACTCTTAAAACCAGAAAAAGGAAATGTAAAGTTATTTGGCACTGATATAAACAAGTTCAAGAAATTTAAAAGAATTGGCTATATATCTCAAAGTGCAAGAGAGTTCAATACAAAATTTCCTGCTACTGTAGAAGAAATTGTTGGAGCTAATTTGTATGAAAAAATGGGATTTTTCAAAATAGGGAACAAAAATATATATGAAAATGTACACCGCTCATTAAAAGTAGTAGAAATGGATGCTTATAGTGATAGGCTCATAGGAAATCTTTCTGGCGGCCAAAAACAAAGAATATTTATAGCTAGAGCTCTTGTGAACAATCCAGAAATACTATTTATGGATGAGCCTCTTGTAGGTGTAGATATTGAATCTCAAAACAGATTTTATGATTTGATGGAAAAACTCAATGTAAAATATAATATTACATTGGTTATGGTTTCTCATGATGTAGGTGTGATTTCAAAAAAGGTCAACAAGATACTATGTTTAGGAAATGGAAAGTTGTATGTTCACGATTCAAAAAATGTTGAACTTTCAGATGTAATAGGTGAAACTTATGGCAAAAATATGGATGTACTAGACCATGATCATTAGGGTGATGAATATGATGGATATATTTTCTTATAGTTTTATGCAAAGATCATTTATAATGGGTACAATTATTGCAATTATAGCCCCTACTATTGGGCTATTTCTCGTTTTAAGGAGAGCTTCTGTCATAGGGGATGCACTTTCCCATGTAGCTTTAGCAGGAGCAGCTTTTGGAATGCTTATGGGCATTTATCCTGTATATGGGGCAATTATATTTTCTATTGCTGGAGCTTTAGGGATTGAAAAATTGAGAAATGAATATTCAGAATATGAAGAGCTTTCTCTTTCAATAGTATTGTCAGCAGGCATTGGACTCGCTTCAATCCTCATAAGTCTTGGGAATACTTCGGGTATATTTGCCTATCTCTTTGGTAGTCTGGCACTGGTTACTGAAAAGGACATATTAGTTGTATCTATACTTGGAGCATTTATCATAATCTCTATAGCAGTTCTTTATAAGGGATTGTTTTATGTGTCCTTTGATGAAGAAGGTGCAAAGTTGGCTGGAGTACCTGTAAAGTTTATAAATATATATTTTGCTATACTTGTAGCATTAACTGTTGGCATATCTATGAGGATAGTGGGAGTTTTACTCATATCTTCTCTTATGGTTTTGCCTGTAGCAACAAGTTTGATAATATCTAAAAGTTTCAAACAAGCTCTTCTATATTCTAACTTGTTTGGAATACTATCAGTGTTTGTAGGACTTATAATTTCTTTTTATTTTGATTTAGCTCCAGGAGGAACTATTGTCTTGACAGCATTGTCAATACTTTTGATTGTAATATTTATAAATCGCAAAAAAAGCTAGTAGAGATACTAGTTTTTTTTATTAAGTAAAAAGATTTATATATTAAACAAGAAAAAATATCATATCTTTTTTAAGCCTGTAATTAAAGGGGATAGAACAGGTTGAAAAAAACAAAAAATATATTGACTTTTAGATATATTTTTGATTATAATAGATTAGTCGATAGGGATGTTTAGTAATTATAAACAAATAGTTTAATATATGATGAGTATTGTTAGGAGGATATCCGTGAAAATTGGTGAAAAAATTAAGCAATTAAGGATCAGAAATTCCCTTACTCAAGAAGAACTAGCTGAGAGATGTGAATTGACTAAAGGATTTATTTCACAAGTTGAAAGAGATTTGACTTCTCCTTCTATAGCTACACTAGTAGATATTCTTGAAGGACTAGGAACTAATTTGAAAGATTTTTTCAATGATATAGAAGAAGAAAAAGTAGTTTTTACAAAAGAAGATGCTTTTGAAACAGAAAATGAAGAGTACAAATACAATTTAAAATGGATAATTCCCAATGCACAAAAGAATTTAATGGAACCAATACTTCTTGAATTAGAGCCAGAAGGAAGATCTAAAGAAGATTCTCCACATGAAGGAGAAGAATTTGGATATGTAGTATCTGGTAGCATATTTGTTCATATTGGAAATGAAGAGTACAAGGCCAGAAAAGGTGAGAGTTTTTACTTTAAAGCAAATGCAAATCATTATATAAGAAATGCAGGAAAATCTGTAGCTAAAATCATTTGGGTGAGTACACCACCAAATTTTTAAAGAATATTTTTTATGGGGGGATCATCATTGGAAAAAAATTTAATAATTGACTTAAAAAATATTTATAAAGAGTATGATGGCATAGAAGTTCTAAAAAATATAAATTTTTATATCAGAAAAAATGAATTTCTGACATTACTGGGTCCCAGTGGATGTGGCAAAACTACTACACTACGAATTATTGGTGGATTTGAACAACCTACAAGTGGAGAATTGATATTTGAAGGAAAAAACATCATAAATGTGCCTCCCTATGAAAGACAAATAAATACTGTTTTTCAGAAATATGCACTTTTTCCTCATATGAATGTATTTGAAAATGTAGCTTTTGGTTTGAAGATAAAAAGATTGTCTAAATATGAAATAAAAAAGAAAGTAATAGATATGCTTAAAATGGTTAATCTTGAAGGGTTTGAAAACAGATCTATAGAATCTTTAAGTGGGGGACAGCAACAAAGAGTTGCTATAGCAAGGGCACTTGTCAATGAACCAAAAGTGTTATTATTGGATGAACCTCTTGGAGCATTGGATTTAAAGCTTAGAAAAGAAATGCAATTAGAACTTAAGAATATGCAAAAAAGAGTAGGAATTACTTTTATATATGTAACTCATGATCAAGAAGAAGCACTTACTATGTCAGACACAATAGTTGTCATGGACAAGGGAGAAATACAGCAGATAGGTACACCTGTTGATATATACAATGAACCTAAAAATGCTTTTGTAGCTAAATTTATCGGTGAGAGCAATATTATTGATGGAACAATGCATGAGGACTATATAGTTGAATTTGCAGGAAGAGTATTTGATTGTGTTGACAGTGGTTTTGAAAGAGATGAAGAAGTTCAAGTAGTTATAAGACCTGAAGATTTAAACATAGTAGATGCAAAAGATGGGATGATTAAAGGAAAAGTTACATCTGTAACATTTAAAGGTGTTCATTATGAAATGCTTGTAGAGAGCAAAGAGTTTCAGTGGAAAGTTCATAGTACTATTATGAAGCCAGTAGATACAGAAATTGGTTTGACAGTTATTCCTGACAATATACACATTATGAAGAAGGTGATAGAAAATTGAAACAGTTAAAATGGCTTTCTTATCCTTACATTTTTTGGATGATACTATTTATAATAGTACCTTTGATATTGGTATTTATTTTTAGTTTTACTACAGGAGATATTCGTTTAAATGGAGATTTTCAATTTTCTATTGAAAACTTTCAAAGATTTTTCGATCCACTTTATTTAAAGGTATTGGGGAAATCTGTAAATCTAGCATTAAAATCCACTATAATATGCTTATTGTTGGGATATCCTATGGCTATGATCATTTCAAGAGAAAATATAAAAAAGCGAAATGTCATGATCCTTTTATTTGTAGTTCCAATGTGGATGAATTTTTTGTTGAGAACTTATGCTTGGATGACTTTGCTTGGGAAAAATGGAGTTTTAAATTTTTTGATAAAAAAATTGGGATTTACACCATTAAATTTTATTTACAATGACAATGCTGTACTTCTTGGAATGGTGTATAATTTTTTGCCCTTTATGGTACTTCCCATATATTCTGTACTCATAAAAATGGATAAAAGTTTAATAGAGGCAGCAGAAGACTTGGGAGCTAACAAGGTAAAAGTGTTTTTAAAGATTATATTTCCACTAAGCTTACCTGGAGTTGTTTCAGGATTTACAATGGTATTTATGCCAGCACTAAGTACATTTGTCATATCTAGACTTTTAGGTGGAGGTCAATATATGCTTATTGGAAACTTAATTGAACAGCAATTCTTATGGACAGGAGATTGGCATTTTGGCTCTGCTATATCAATAATTATGATGGCATTTATTTTAATAGGAATGGCCATTACATCAAAATTTGACAAAGATAAAGAAGGAGGGGGCTTGTGGTGAGCAAATTCTTGAAAAAGTTTTATACTGTACTTATATTTATATTTTTATATGCTCCCATTGTAGTGCTGATTATATTTTCTTTTAACAATTCAAAGTCGAGGGGCTCTTGGAATGGTTTTACATTGAAATGGTATATAGAACTTTTTAAAAATGAAGAGATAATGAAAGCACTATATTATACTATAATTATAGCTGTTCTTTCAGCAGTTATTTCAACTATAATAGGGACACTTGCAGCTATAGGTATATATAATATGAATTATTTAGGTAAAAAAGTAGCTTTAAATATAAACTACTTACCAGTACTAAATCCAGATATAGTTACAGCTGTATCCCTTATGACATTGTATAGATTTATGAATATACAATTAGGATTTTTATCTATGCTACTATCTCATATTACATTTTGTATCCCTTATGTGATATTATCAGTACTTCCTAAATTGAAACAGCTAAATAAACATTTGGCAGAAGCTGCAATGGATTTAGGTGCTACTCCTTTTTATGCATTGAGAAAAGTCATTATTCCTGAAATAATGCCTGGAATAGTCACAGGAGCCCTTATGGCTTTTACATTATCTATTGATGATTTTGTAATAAGTTTTTTCAATACAGGCTCTGGAGTTACAAACTTAAGTATAACAGTATATTCTATGGCTAGAAGAGGAATCAAACCTGAAATCAATGCGTTGTCGTCCCTTATGTTTTTAACAGTACTTGTTTTGCTTTTAATTATAAATAAGAGGACTACAAAAGATTTGGAAAGAAGAGGTGATATTGCATGAAAAAAAGTATAAAATATGTTTTATTTGTCTTGTCAATTGCAATCATTGGCACTGTTTTTACAGGGTGCAAGAAAGATGAAAACACATTAAATGTATATAATTGGGGAGATTATATAGCTCCAGAAGTCATTGAGGAATTTGAAGAAGAATATGGTATAAAGGTAAATTATAGTACTTTTGATACCAATGAAGATATGTATGTAAAAGTTAAATCTGGTGGAAATAGCTATGATGTATTGTTTCCTTCTGATTATATTATTGAGAAAATGATAAAAGAAGATATGTTGCTCAAACTAGATATGAACAACATTCCTAATTATAAAAATATAGATGAAAAATTTAAAAATCTTGATTTTGATCCAGATAATGAATACTCAGTTCCTTATATGTGGGGGACACTGGGGATTATATACAATAAAAATGCAGTTACTGACAAAGTAGAAAGTTTGGATATTCTTTGGGATAAAAAATACAGTGGCCAAATTTTAATGTTAAATAGCCAAAGAGATTCTATTGCTATTTCACTAAAGAGATTGGGATATTCTATGAATTCAACAGATAAAGATGAGTTACAAAAGGCAAAAGAAGAACTTATAAAGCAAAAACCACTTGTATATGCTTATGTTGGGGATGAAGTAAAGGATTTGATGATAGGTGAAGAAGCGGATATTGGAGTAGTTTGGTCTGGAGATGCAGTATATATGATGGGCGAAAATGAAAATTTGGATTATGTAGTTCCTAAAGAAGGTTCAAATCTGTGGTTTGATAATATGGTTATACCAAGTACTAGCAAGCACAAAAAAGAAGCAGAACTCTTTATAAATTTCATGTGCAGACCAGATATTGCATTAAAAAATACTGAATACATTGGATATTCCACTCCTAATAAAGAAACATTTAAATTGCTTTCTGAAGAAATGAAAAACGATGATGTAGCTTATCCTAAAGATGAAGGCTTAGAAAACTGTGAAATATTCAATGATCTTGGAGAGTTCACAAAAGAATATTCAAGAATTTGGACGGAAATTCTTGCTCAATAACATAAAATACTCTTGCATATGAATATGTGCAAGAGTATTTTGTGTAATGCAGAAAATTAAGGGTAATAAAATACTAGTATTATAAATTTAGGAGGTTTTATGATGGACAAGTGTGAATATCTTATTGTTGGGAATGGAATCACAGGTTTAGCTGCTGCAAGAGAAATAAGAAAAAATGATGAAACTGGTTCCATAACTATGGTTTCCAGTGAACCTTATCTTACCTATTATAGAGTTAAACTTACAGAATACTTAAGCAAGGATTTTCAAGATGAAGAACTTTTAGTGAACAAAGAAAAATGGTATGAAGACAAAAATATAAATGTTATAGTGAATAAAATAGTTGAAGAAATTGATACAGAAGGAAATAAGATAAAAATAGATGATGGAAGCGAAATTCAGTACAATAAATTGTTATTGGCTATGGGGAGCAGGCCTTTCATACCTCCAATAGCTGGAAAATATAAAAATGGAGTTCTTGCGCTGAGAACACTTAAAGATTTAAGATATATTCAAAATTATTTTTCCAATTGCCAAACTATTACTATTATAGGTGGTGGATTGTTGGGACTGGAAGCTGCCTATTCAGTTAAGAAACTCAACAAAAAAGTAAACATCATTCAATCTTCACCTTATTTATTAAATAGACAATTAGATGAAGAAATATCTAGAAAACTTGAAAAAAAATTGAGAGAAGCTGGGTTTAATTTATACTTAAATTCTCAAGCAGAAGAAATATTGGGGGAAGAAAGAGCAAATGGTATCAAATTGAATGGAGACAGAATAGTATCTACAGATGCAGTTTTGGTATCCTCTGGAGTTCGTTCTAATCTTGATTTAGTTAGAGATACCAAAATTGAACATGATAGAGGAGTCAAAGTAGATAAATATTTAAAGACAAATATTGACAATATCTATGCCGCTGGTGATGTGGCAGAAGTAGAAGGAGTAGTACTTGGACTTTGGAGTGCTGGAAATGAACAAGGTAAAATTGCAGGGCAAAATATGACGGGGGGTACAAAAGAATACACATCACCAAAACCATATACAAATCTTCAAATAGGAGATATTTCATTGTTTTCAGCAGGAGATGTGAAGAATTTTGACAAGGTCTATGAATATAAAGAAGGAAGCGAAATACATCATAAATTGTTTACAACAGATGGAAAAATCACAGGAGCTATATTGTTTGGTGATATATCCGAAATGAATAGTTTGAGAAAAGCTGTTCTTGAAAATATGGATGCAGATATATATTTAAAAGACGGAATAGCTTTCAGATAAAACTCCAGGTTTATCCTGGAGTATTTCATTTTATCTCCAAATAAAATATAGAGAAAATACACTTTTTGCTTAAGAAATCAATTATAATATAAGTAAAGTTTATTGTTCTGGGGGGATATATTGTGGAGATTAAATTTTTAGGTGCTGCTAAAGTAGTTACTGGTTCTAATGTATTGATAACTACGGATAAATATAAAATACTATTAGATTGTGGTATGTTTCAGGGAAGTGAACAGCTAGAAAGACTAAATTTTGAAAAATTTCAATACAATCCAGAAGATATAGATTTTTTGATATTAAGTCATGCTCATATAGATCACAGTGGAAGAATACCCAAATTGGTGAAAGAAGGATTCAAAGGTAGAATCATAACTACAAATGCTACATTTGATTTGTGTAAAATAATGCTTATAGATAGTGCGAACATTCAACAATCAGATATAGAATGGGAAAATAGGAAAAGACGAAGAGCTGGAAAAGAACCTGTAGAACCACTTTATACAGTAGATGATGCAGATTTGAGTTTGAGATATTTTGAACCTTATCTTTATGATCAAAAGATCACTTTAAATGATGATATTGTAGTTAGATTTAAAGATGCTGGTCATATATTGGGTTCGGCTATAGTTGAATTGTGGATAAGAGAAAATAAGGATTTTACCAAAATTGTCTTTTCAGGCGATTTAGGAATGCCAGGTCGTCCTATCATAAATGAACCTGAATACATTGAAGAGGCAGATTATTTAATAGTAGAATCTACATATGGAAATAGAATACACGATGATATAAAAGAAAGTGCAAAAAAATTGGTAGATATCATAAATTCAACTGTATTGAGGGGAGGGACAGTGATTATACCTTCTTTTGCTGTAGGAAGAACTCAAGAGATAATATATGAATTAAATAAATACTATGAATATGATAAAAGCATAGAAGAATTTATGAAAATTCCTGTTTATGTAGATAGTCCTATGGCTGTTATGGCTACAGAAGCTTTTAAGAAAAATTCCAGTTGTTTTAACGAAGAAACTAAAAAACTTATACTAAACGGAGACAATCCTTTTGAATTTTCAAATTTGTTCTATGTAAAAAGTCAAGACGAATCTATGAAGTTAAATCAATATAGTTTTCCAAAAGTGATCATTTCATCTAGTGGTATGTGTACCGCAGGAAGAGTACGTCATCATCTAAAGCATAATTTATGGCGAAAGAAAAATAGTGTAGTTTTTGTAGGTTATCAAGCAGAAGGTACATTGGGTAGGATAATATTAGACGGAAAGAAAAAAGTAAAAATATTGGGAGAAGAAATAAAAGTAGAGTCAGAAATATATGATCTTGAAGGGTTTTCTGGCCATGCAGATCAGAAAGTATTGATGAATTGGGTCAAGAATTTTAAAAGGAAACCTAAAAAAATATTTGTTGTTCATGGAGAAGAGGAATCGTCAGAAATGCTGGCAAGTATGATTGAGAGCAAATTGAATATTGAAACTATAATACCTAATTTAGGCGATGCTTTTGAGATTAAAGAAGTTATAGTTAAAAGTCAAAGTGGCGAAGTACTAGAGCCTATAAAACAAAAAGAAGATATAGAAAAAGAATTGCAGGATGTTTATAATCAATTTGAAGCCCTTGTATATAGAACAGATAAAATAATAGATCCAAACTTTTTAAGTCAAGACTATGATGAACTAAAAAATAAATTGTTAGAATTGCAACAAAAATTGATGGATGTAAATATGCTCTTAGGAAAATGATAAAGGAGTGATCTAATGGGTGAAGAAGGTAATAAAAGAAAGTTTAGAAAAGTTGAAAACATAATGGAAAAAATTATTATGTGGCTTGAGATTGTATTGGCAACTTTTATAATAATAACAGTTATTTTAAGTTGCAAAGATTTAGCCTCATTGGCATATAATGTTTTCACAACAGAAGCAATGAGTTCTTATGAGCTATTGCAAGGTTTCCTTTCTTATGTTTTGCTCCTAGTAGTAGGTCTTGAACTTGCTCTTATGCTCATAAAACATTCACCTGGAAGTGTACTGGAAGTGATGCTCTATGCTGTTGCAAGGAAAATGCTTATAAGTTCTTCTACTACTTCAGAGGTACTCATAGGTGTCATAGCTTTGGCAATTATATTTTTCATAGATAAGTATCTTCATACAAAAGATAAAGAAAATATAATAAAGTAGTAGAAAATTTCTACTACTTTCCTTTGGAGCTTCATGGGGGACTTGAACCCCCGACCTACTGATTACGAATCAGTCGCTCTACCATCTGAGCCAATGAAGCAAAAAATTAAAATGGCTAGTCAATAGACTAGCCTACTTGTTTTGGTGTCAAAAGACTGACACTAAAACAGCTCGCACTATTATCAACATCATTATAAGGCGATTTTATAAAAAAGTCAATGTCATAATTATCTTTTATGATTCTAATGTCTTCTATAAAAAGTGCTAGTATTTGTTTTAAGTTTTCTCCAGTAATTTTTTCCAATAATAGCTTGATATTATTTCATTATATGGTACAATTTGATTAAGAAAGGTTGTACATAAAATGTATTTTTAGTTTTCTTGTTGCGATATTGCCATACAAAATATTCGGAATATTGCAAATCAATCATATAGATCTCCTAATTTGACTTTTATAAATACGTTATATGTCTCTGTAGTCTATAAATAAAACAATGTTATTTTTATAGATAATATTTAATTAAAGGATGTGATTATGTTGAATATGCCAATAGTTGAAATATTTAAAACAATCAACAGTCATTACATATATGATGGCATTAAATGTGAAATTGTAGAAATTAATAAATCCTCTTATGATTATTTATTTAATATCTTAAGAAATGGGGAAAAATTTGACGAGTTAAAATTACCTAACGAATTATACAAATTACATGAAGCTGGATATCTTCAAACAAGTAGTCCAATCAAAATGATAGAACATCCATATACAAAATTTTTACCAACATTTTTGAATCGTAAAATAAAATCTATAACTCTTCAAGTAACTCAAAAATGTAATTTTCGTTGTAAATATTGTATTTATTCTGAAGAAATTAATAAATCACAACGGAGTCATTCAAATAATAGTATGTCCCTAGACACAGCCATGAAATCTATTGATTTTTTATCAAATCATTCAATAGATTTAAAAGAAGTTGGAATTGGTTTCTATGGCGGAGAACCATTATTGGAGTTTGAGCTAATAAAAAAAATTGTAGCATATGCAAAAGAGGTGTTTATTGGAAAACAAATTTTGTTCAGTATGACAACAAATGGTTCATTGTTAAATAAAGAAATTATTAAATTTCTAAAGGAAAACGATTTCAATTTAATGATAAGCCTTGATGGTCCCAAAAATGTAAATGACAAAAATAGAGTATTTGCTGATGGTTCCGGTACATTTGATTCAGTAATAAATAATATTAAATTAATTGCTGAATTATATCCGACATATGCTAATGAATTAAGTATCAGTATGGTAATGGATCCTAGTAATGATTTTGATTGTTTTAATTCTATACAATTTGATTTGAAAGACATAGATATTAACTATATCAATGCAGCTATTGTTGATTTTGATTACGATGATGAAAGTATGTTATATTATTCGGATGATTTTACATGGAAAATTCAATATCATGAGTTTCTTGGATTTATGTCATATTGGGGAAGAATAGAAGACAAAGAAACTTCCTTATTAACTAAACCCTCTTTAGCTTCAAATATTAATAATTTTAAAAAATTTAAAACTGCATCGCCGTTATTATCCCAAGATTCTCCCTCTGGCCCTTGTGTACCAGGTCTTACGAGACTTTTTGCAGATTATAAAGGGAACTTATTTCCTTGTGAAAGAGTTAGTGAATCTTCTGAGACAATGAAAATCGGTGATATAAACAATGGGTTTGACATAACAAGAGCAAATAGATTATTAAATGTATCTAAGCTTTCAGAAGAAATTTGCAAAAAATGTTGGGCTTTTAGGTTCTGTAATCAATGTGCAAAAAAAGCAGATGATGGTTCAAAATTTCTCTCCACTAATAAAAGAATAGAACATTGCCCAGAATCTAAAATAAGTGCATACCATGAAGTTCAGAATTATATAATTATGAATGAAGTCCATACTTTCTATCCAGAACAAGTCAGAAATTCTAAGCAGGAGGTATTCGAATGAAGAAAATAGATATATTCCCTTTTAATTCATTTCTTCTTCCTTATATTAGACACTATAATGAGTTGCAAAATGAATATATAATAGAAAATGTTTATGTACATGACAAAAATCCAATGGTTGACAAGGATTTATCATATTCATGTAATGGTAAACACGTTGGAATAAATGCTAAATCAATTTCTGATATATATAAATCTAGCTCAGATATATTGGTTGTAATAAATGATAACAAATATATAGAACAAGATTATATGTATAAAATATTTAAAAAGGCCATAGAAAATGATATTAAAGTATTATTTTATATAAATAAAAACGATGGTATAGATGACCGTATATGGGAGCTCAGAAAAAAAATTAATGGTAAACTTGATATTGTATACCCAAAATACTTACCAAATAGATTATTGAGCGATAAAATTTCATTACAAACTCCTGTAATTTTAGTTGGTGGGCTTATAGATGAACCGGATATTACTGAATTATTATTGAGACTCTATATTAAATTTACAGAGATGAATATAAATACAGCTGTCATCACAAAATCCTTGTTTAATCTCAATATGAACTTTTACAATATTAATGAAATCTTCGAACAGAATAATACTGAAAATGATAAGATTAAAACAATCAAAGATTTTGTTAAGAGAATAGAAATAGATGAACAACCAGATTTAATACTAATAGAAGCTCCAGATCCATTCATTGAATACAATGAATGGATTGGTAATGGATATGGTATAAAAACTTATATGTTATCAAAAGCTGTGTCACCAGATTCAATAGTAGGAGTTATGCCATTAGAACTTTCTACTGCTAAATTTGTAGAAACCGTGCATAATTATTTGTCCCGAAAGTATGATGCACCTTTGAATGGTACACATATTAGTAATACAATTATAGATTCTTTAGATGCATATGAGAGCGGAAAAATTACTTATACTCATGCAGAAATTAATTTGGTGAATGAATATATTGAAATGGAGAAAAGTCAAAGCACAATTCCTATAAATAATGTTTTTGATGATGGAATTCAAACGATAACTGAAGCAATAGTAAATCAGTTAGCGGAATAACAATATATAGTACTGGAGGAATACCATGACTAAAAATGAAATAAAAAAATATATATTAGAAGTGTTGGAAAATAGGTTTAATATACCTAAAGATAAACTAGATACAAAATATCTAAAACTCCCCTTAACCGGAAAACATTTCAAGCTAAGTGGCTACGAACTTGGAGAATTGATTTTCGAAATCGAAAAATTCACTAATAAAAAACTTGATTTAAATAGTCTAGCAATGTATGAATTAGCGTTTATAGACAGAATAGCTTGCTTGTATAGTTGTGATAGTTAAAATGAAATGGAAAGTAAAATGAAAGGAGGCATGAAAATGAAATTTAAAAAAAATAAAAACGTAAATACTATTGAGTATTTTGCACATTGCATGTGTAAATTAGCGACATGTAATTGTGCGTGTATTTGTCAATGTGGTGGTAGTTCAAAAATATCTCAAAGTAATTATGATGAGATGGACAATACAAAATATACTGATAAATTTGTAACTGATCTTCCCACTGGAGATCGATCATATATGTGATAACATGACATAATGACTAAATTCATACATTGCTTTTATTCAGCTTAGATGAAAAATCTAAGCTGAGACTATTTTTTTATTGATCCTTTATATAAGGATTAATAAGTGTTAGAATTTATTTTACTGGAGGTGAATTAGCGTGAAAAATCCAATATTAAAATCTATCATCAGACGTCCAATCAAATTTGTCTTGCTTATTCTAATACTTTCATTAGTTTCTGGTGCTTTTATTATGAATTTTACCTCATATAGCCTAGTTAGTAAAGAAGTTGAGTCTGCAAAAGGAGCGTATAATAGTATTGGATATCTGCAGATGGATTTATCAGATGGAAGCGACGGCAATGTGTATGAGATAAGAGAGCTGTTCAAAGATGATCCAATGATTGCTTATGAAGACTGTAGAATATGGTCGTTAGGAATCAGTGATAATCTATTAAATGCAGCCAACAAATATCTTGAAGGCGATTTTTTAGATGAATATCCAGGCATGGATCTTTTTGTTTATGATCTATTCGTTATAGTAAGACCTGAAAATATACGAACTAGAAACTACGTCAAGGATAGATATGATGGGGTGACCTTGGAAGGCCACGTGCAAAAACTAATTGCCGGATATCCGGATTGGATCTATATGCCGGATAGCGAAGAAATGTTTGAAGACGGATTCTTTAGTCTTATAGCACAAAAATATGAAAATAGTAGTAGAGCAAACGGCATATTAAAATTAATTCCATATATAAATGATGCCGTCCTTGATGAGTTATATGGACTTGAAATTGGAGCTGATTATCTTTTTAGATGTGAGGCAATGTCTTATGATGCTTCACATATGGAAAGACCGGATTCATATATGTTAAAACCATTATATGATGGAGGTCCTTTATATGAGAAAATTGATAATATTGATGAGTTCAATTTAGAAGATCCTAAATGGCAAAAAATGAGAGAGGATATAGAGCTTTTAGATATGAATACCAGAGCATTTAGCATCATTGCAACTAAAAACATGGAAACTCACCC